>JAURFB010000107.1 GCA_030827165.1 Marivivens sp. | reverse complement strand
ACATTTTGATTAAAGTGGCCGGTGGCGGCGGGCAAAATTGCTGCCGTTGGCGGAACAATCCCGAACACGGCCGCGAATTGTTCGTGACCGGCCCTAGCCGGCGGTCGAATCGCGGCGGGTCAGCCTGAGCCAGATTCCATCCTGCGCCCGCACCGTCAGATGCGCGACCGGCACGGGCACCCTGCCCTCCACCGCCTCGATCCGGAACGCGCCGACGATCCGAGAGAGCACCACGACCCCCTCCACCATCGCAAAGCCTGCACCGGTGCAAACCCTTGGCCCGCTGGAAAATGGAAGGAAGGCCTCTCGTGCTGACGCCTTCCCTGCATCAGACTGCCATCGCGCGGGGTCGAAGGCGTCGGGGTTATCCCATAGCCGTTCATGCCTGTGGATATGCCAGGGTGAAATCACGATCTGCCCCCCCGGCGCCACGGCCCGCGCCCTGAATTCCTCGGGTCTTGCGGCCTCGCGCACCATCATCGGCACAGGCGGGTAAAGGCGAAGCGCCTCGCGGAACACATCGCGCGTGATCTTGAGGTTCGAGAGCGAGGAAAAACTCCGGCCAAGCCCGCTTGCCTCGTTGGCCACCCGATCCTGCCATTCGGGATGGGTCGCCAGAAGAAAAAGCGCCCAGGACTGGGCCGAGGCGCTGGTTTCATGACCCGCAAGGAAGAAGATCGCTACCTGATCGAACATTTCGGACAGGTCAAACCTGTCGCCTGTTTCGGGATCGGTCGTCGTCATGATCTTGGTGGCGAGATCGTCGGGCGCGGACCCCGAGGCGATTTCGGCCAGCCGCGCGGCGGTCAGCTCATGGATCAGGCGGCGAATATGCCTGGCCGTCGCCCGCGCCTCGCGCCGGAACAGTCGAGGCATCCAGGTGGGCAGCGGCAGAAATGCCGCAAGATTGAGGATCTGCTGACTGCGTTGGTGGGCGTGGAAGGCAGCAAACACCTCGCCCGCGAGACGGTGCTCGATCGGAATGGAAAAGAGGGTCCGGAAAATGATGTCGGCGGCGACGTGGCTGGCCTCCGCCTCGATCTCGATCGGCCCCTCCGTCATCGTGCCAAGCCGGGCCACCGCCGCGTCCGCCGCCGCGAGCATTGCCGGAAAGGTATCGCGCAGACGCCCGCCCTCGAAAGCCGGATCTATGATCCGGCGTTGACGTTTCCATTTCGCCCCGTTGGTGAGAAAAACCGATTGCCCCAGCAAGAGCCGCAGCCCCTCGGTGACACGGCCCGATTTCGGAAAATCGTCGGGCCGTTCGTTCAGAACCCGCCGCACCAACGCCGGATCGTTGATCATGTAAGAGCGGAAGAACGGCGTGCGAAATTCGGCCATCCAGGCGTGGTAGAGGTGCGCGGGCTGGGCCGACAGGATATCGCGCCGGAACAGCCGCATATAGCGCCAAAGCGAGATGCGCCGTGGCCGCGCGGGGGGCTTGGGAGGGATCATGGCGTCATTCCCGTGAAGCCCGAGGTCGGGGTCGCGATCCGGCTTTTCGATGGCAGCCGCTCCGCGAAACGTTGCGCCAGCGTCTGTGGCCCCGTCGTGATGCAAAAATAGTCGTAATCGCCGGGTCGGTCGAAAGCGCACAGATACTGGAAGTGCAGCCGGAAGAACCGCCAGCGCAGCGCCTTCCAACGCGCGGGGCTGAGGGTCTGGGTGAAGGCCGCCGAGATGACCAGAGGCCAACGCTGATCCTCCGGCGCGACGCCGCTCACCGCCACGGGATCGCACAGCGCAAAAGCGCAACCGTCGCCGGGGGCTGTCACATCGACCCAGGTGATCGCCTCGCTGGCCGCAAGAAGATGCAGATCGGCGCGAAGCTCGTGCGCGTCCGGCAGGAACGACACCATAGGCACCACCTGCCCCAGTGTGAGGAGCGCCAAGGGCGGGCGTTCGGGCGGCAGCCGACCGTCGCGGAAAAGCCGGGCAAGCGCCGAGATTGCCAGATGTGCGCCAGAGGAATGGTCGAAAACGAGAACCTCGTCAGTATCGTCCCCCAAAGCGCTGGCGATATGCGCGGCAAACTCGCCGATCCTTGCGCTCTGCGCGGGCGGATGCGCCCCGCGCCAGCGGGCCGAGAAGGCATAATCATGCATCAGGTAATAGGCAAAGAGCCGGTGGTCGATCCTCTTGAACGCCCGAAGAAGGACGATGGCAGCCAGAGCGCCCAAACCAGCCGGCACCAACCCAAAGGCCATCCCAGCAAGGCCGATCAGCGCAAGCGCCAACGCGGCAGGCCGCGCAGCGCACCAGCCGGCAAGGAGGGCCAAGGCCATCTGCCCGATCAGCATGCACCGGATAGAGCGCGGCGATCACCGGCCCCTTGCGCAGACGCATCAGCCGCCTGAGTGCGCCGGTCGAGATATAGATCCACGCCGTTTGCAAGAGCTGGAGGTAGGTCGCCGGGATCGAGCGGGCCATGCTGGCCTGCACGATATCCGACCAGACCAACACATCGACCTCGGCCGCGACCTCGACCCCGTCGATCCTGGCCGCCACGCCCCAGCCATAGGTTCCTCCTGCCGCGCGCGGGCGGATCGCCAGATCATAGCCGCTGATCTCCGACTGCGCGGCCCCTTCCTTGCGGTAAAGCTCGCGGTAGCGGCGGGGCGGAATCGGGTCATAGCCGGGGATATAGATCACCCGCCTGCGCCCTACTTGCCCCACTGTTTCGCTCACGCTTCAAACCCGCCTTCAATGCCTGTCACAGACTAGCGCGGACGCGGAGAAAGCACAGCCCCTAGCCGAGCGCGGCAAGACCCGGAAGCGTTTCCAAGAGCCAGTAGCTCAGGGCACTGAATTGACCGGTGATCATCAAGAGGCCAACGGTCCACAAAAGCAGGCCAGAGACTTTTTCTATCCGATCCATGTGCCGCTTCATCCAGCCCATCACACCCTTGAGGCTCGGAAAGAACGCCGCCACCGCAAGGAAGGGAATCCCAAGCCCTGCCGCATAGGCCGCAAGCAGGACAGTTCCCCGCGCCACATCGCCTTCTGACGCCGCAAGGCCGAGAATCGCGCCGAGGATCGGGCCGAGGCAGGGTGTCCAGCCAAAGGCAAAGGCCAATCCGAGAAGATAGGCCCCGAAGGCCGAGCCCCCCTGGTTGCCCGCATCGAGCCGCGCCTCGCGATCAAGAAAGTGGATGCGGAACACGCCGAGAAAATGGGCGCCAAATACCATGATCAAGACGCCCGCGCCGAACAGAAACCAATCCTGGCATTGAAGAAAAAGCCGGCCCATGGCGGAGAACGCGAAGCCCAAGAGCAGAAAGACAGTCGAGAGCCCAAGAACAAAGAACGCCGCCGACAAAAGCGCCCGCCGCCGCGCGCGGCCCGAATGGTCCATGTCAGACAGGCTCACCCCGCCCATATAGGCCAGATAGGGCGGAACGATCGGCAGGACGCAGGGCGAGAGGAACGACAAGAGGCCCGCCGTCACGGCGATCAGCATCGCTGGGAGAAGAGAGGCGTCAAGAAGGGTCGCGGTATCGAGCATTCGGATTTCCTTTGCCTCGACATATGCGAGGGATGGGCGAAGGTCACGCCGGAAATACCCGCCTCACGAGAGGGTTACCCAAGACAAAACGCCGCCCCCGATTGCGCGAGGACGGCGTGATGTCTGATGTCAGTGGCTTAGAGACCGAGCGACCACCAGCCCTTGCGCTTGGGCTTCGAAGGGTCTTCGGGCTCGGCCGGCGCGGGTTCAGCCTTGCGCGCTGGCGCGGGCTCGGGGGCCGCCTCCGGTGCAGGCGTTGTCTCCTCAGGAGCCACGGCCGCCTTCTTCGCCGGAGCCTTGCGGCTGCGCGCCGCCTTGGGCTTGGCCGCAGGCTTGGTCTCTTCTGCCGGTGCTTCGGCGGCGGGCTCTTCGGCCTTCACCTCGGGCTCGGTCGCCTTCTTGGCAGGCGCCTTGCGGCTGCGTTTCGGCTTGGCCCGAGCTTCCTCGGCAACCGCTTCCGCAGGCGCGGGTTCGGCGGCAGGTTCGGCCGGAGCCTCCTCAGCGGGGGCCTTCGGCTTACGGCTGCGCGAACGGCTGGCTTTCGGCTTGGCCGGAGCTT
>JAURFB010000054.1 GCA_030827165.1 Marivivens sp. | reverse complement strand
TGACACGCTTGGCAAGCGGGATCTGAACACGCTCGAGATCACCGACGAACGCTGGGATACGATCCTTGCCGCCGATGTCCTGATTTACATCGGGGCGCTCGAGCGACTTGTCGGATGGGTGGCGGGGTCGCTTGTGCCTGGCGGGGTCTTTGCCTTCACGGTCGAGGCCCTCGCCGGAGAGGGTTTTGTCCTAGGCGAGGCGCGCCGTTATTCCCATTCCGAAAGCTACCTCCGAGAGCTTCTGAATCAGGCCGGTTTCAATGAACTGATGATCCGTCGCGATGTCTTGCGGTCCGACCGGGGCAGGGATGTCGAGGCTTATGTGGTCTCGGTCAGGCGGGCGGCGCTGAAACTTGGACGCGCAGGAGAGGAAGCCGAACTCGCCTGACCCCTTGTTTTTCAGGCGTTCGCAATATATGTTGAAGTCAACATATATTTCAGGAGTGCACCATGTCTGGACTGAAAGTGACCTGCTTTGATTGCGGTCAGGTCAACCGTGTTCCGTCGGACAGGCTTGACGCCGGGCCGAAATGCGCCTCGTGCGGGGCGCATTTGATTACCGAAAAGGCCGTCGAAATCGATCTGCGCACGCTTGAGAAAGCCGCACGCAACGATGATCTGCCTTTGGTCGTGGATTTCTGGGCGCCTTGGTGCGGCCCATGCCGGATGATGGCGCCCGAGTTTTCCAAGGCCGCCGGCGCGATGAAGGGCAAGGCGCGGCTTGTGAAGGTCAATACCGAGGCCGAACCCGCCGCTGGCCAGCGCTATGGCATCCGGGGCATTCCCACGATGGTCGAGTTCGCCGGAGGCCGCGAGGCCAAGCGCCAGTCTGGCGCCGTTCCGGCGACAGCAATCATCCAGTGGTCCAGCTAGACGCCAAAACGCAAAACGCCCGGATCATGTGATCCGGGCGCTTCGTTTGTCAGTCTAAAACCGGCTTAGGCCAGCTTGAGATTGATCGCCGACTCGCGGCCATCACGGCCGGCTTCGATGTCGAACTCGACCTTTTGGTCGTCCTTGAGGCCGGTCAGACCCGAACGCTCGACGGCCGAAATGTGGACGAACACGTCTTTTTTGCCGCCATCGGGAGCAATAAAGCCGAAGCCTTTGGTGGTGTTAAACCATTTCACGGTGCCAGTGGCCATGTGAAGATTCCTTTGTTTTCAACGCTGTCCACGGAATGCGACAGCTCGGCGAAGTCACGTCTGGATCGAGGACTGCGTGCCGGTAAAGGAAAACAGAAGGGTCGATAGAAGATCGTTAGCAAGGTGCATATGGCGCTATGCGGGTGAAAAAGCAAGGGGAATCGGAAATACCCGGCCACGACCAAAAGCCGTGGCCGGAACTTCCGGGGCGCGCTATCGCGTAAACTTCTTGTACTTCAGCCGCTTCGGCTCGAGCGCATCCGGCCCGAGGCGACGTTTCTTGTCTTCCTCGTAGGCGCTGAAGTCGCCTTGGAACCATTCCACATGGGCGTCGCCCTCGAATGACAGGATGTGGGTGCAGATCCGGTCGAGGAAGAAGCGGTCGTGCGAGATGACGACGGCGCAGCCGGCGAAATCCATCAGTGCGTCCTCGAGCGCGCGCAGCGTCTCAACGTCGAGGTCGTTGGTCGGCTCGTCGAGCAGAAGGACGTTGCCCCCGGATTTCAAGAGCTTGGCCATATGAACGCGGTTGCGTTCGCCGCCGGACAGGAGGCCCACCTTCTTCTGCTGGTCGCCGCCCTTGAAGTTGAACGACGAGCAATAGGCGCGGCTGTTGACCTCGGCGTCGCCCAGGTTGATCAGTTCCGCCCCGCCGGAAATCTCTTCCCAGACGGTCTTGTTGGGATCAAGAGCGTCGCGGCTTTGATCGACATAACTGAGCTTGACCGTATCGCCATATTCGATGGTGCCGGCATCGGGCTTTTCCTGACCGGTGAGCATCCGGAACAAGGTTGATTTACCGGCGCCGTTGGGGCCGATGACGCCGACAATGCCGCCGGGCGGCAGATCAAAGCTCAGTTCCTCGATCAGTTGCTTGTCGCCCATGTGCTTGGCGAGGCCGTTCACGTCGATGACCTTGCCGCCAAGGCGCGGGCCGTTGGGGATGACGATCTGGGCGCGGGTGATCCTTTCACGTTCCGACTGGTCGGCCAGTTCGTTGTAGCGGTCGATCCGCGCCTTTTGCTTGGCCTGGCGGGCCTTGGCGCCCTGGCGCATCCACTCCAGTTCGCGTTCCAGCGTCTTTTGCTTGGACTTGTCCTCGCGCGCCTCTTGCTCGAGACGCTTGGCCTTCTGCTCGAGCCACGCGGAATAGTTGCCTTCGTAGGGAATGCCGCGGCCGCGGTCGAGCTCGAGGATCCAGCCCGTGATATCGTCGAGGAAATAGCGGTCGTGGGTGACGATCAGGATCGTGCCCTTGTAGTCGATCAGGTGTTGCTGCAGCCAGGCGATCGTCTCGGCGTCGAGGTGGTTGGTCGGTTCGTCGAGGAGGAGCATATCGGGCGCTTCAAGCAGAAGCTTGCACAGCGCCACGCGGCGGCGCTCACCGCCCGAGAGGTTGGCGGGCATCGCATCGTCGGGCGGGCAGCGCAAGGCTTCCATCGACACGTCGATCTGCGCGTCGAGATCCCACAGGTTCTGGCTGTCGATCTCGTCTTGAAGCTGCGCCATTTCGTCGGCGGTCTCGTCGGAATAGTTCATCGCCAGCTCGTTATAGCGATCGAGGATCGCCTTCTTGGCGGCCACGCCTTCCATGACATTCTCACGGACTGTTTTGCTTTCGTCGAGCTGCGGCTCCTGCGGCAGATAGCCAACCTTGGCACCCTCTGCCGCCCAAGCCTCGCCAGTAAAATCCTTGTCCATCCCGGCCATGATCTTGAGGAGCGAGGACTTGCCCGCACCGTTGACGCCGACAACGCCGATCTTTACGCCCGGAAGGAAGTTGAGGCGGATGTTTTCGAAAACCTTCTTGCCGCCGGGGTAGGTCTTGGAGACGCCGTCCATGAAATAGACGTACTGGTAGCTGGCCATCTGACTGGTCCTTGTTCTGGAATCGGGCTTTCAATAGCCGCATGGGGCTCTGGGGGCAATCGCCATGCGCGAAATCCGGCGCCCCTGATTGCGCGAGGGCTTTACTTTGCGGGCGCGCAACCTTTTGACTGTCGTGGCAGCAACAGGAGGCTTCGTTGCAGGGGTTCCCGCTTGCCACTTCGGGTCAGGCCATCGGCCTTCTCGGCGGATCGTTCGATCCGGCGCACGAGGGCCATGTCCGCATCACGAGCGAGGCGCTCAAGCGTTTCGGCCTTGATCAGGTCTGGTGGTTGGTGACGCCCGGCAACCCCCTCAAGATACGTCAACCAGCGAGCCTGAGCGACCGACTGGCAGCTGCTGGCAAGATCATGCGCCATCCGCGCGTCCGGGTGACGGCCCTAGAGGCACAGCTGGGCACGAGGCGCACGGCGGATACGATCACGGTGCTTCGGTCGATCTATCCCGGTGTGCGCTTCGTCTGGCTCATGGGGGCCGACAATCTCGCGCAGTTGCATGAATGGGGCAATTGGCGGGCGATCATGGAGCAGGTGCCGGTCGGCGTCTTTGCCCGGCCGGGCGACAGGATTTCGGCCCGCACCTCGGTCGCGGCCCAGATCTATCGCGCCGATCGTCTCAACGGCAGCGACGCTCAGCTTCTTGGGCAGGCGGAAGCGCCGGCATGGGCCTATGTCAACATCCCGATGAGCGAACTTTCCTCGACCGAGATCCGCGCCTCGGGGCGCTGGACGGGCGGAAAGGGCAGCGCGTGACAGACTTTGGCGGCAAGGCCATCGCCCGCCGGCAGGTTTTGGCGGGCCTTCTTGCGACAGCGGCAGCGCCTGCACTTGCCGCCGCTCCTGCCCGCTCCCTGCGCCCGATGGCGCGGCCCGGGTCCGCCGTCCGGGCGCCGGGATTGCCAGACATCGCCGCATTGGCCGAACAGGCGGGGATTGGCGGCCTGGTAAGCGTGGTGCTGGCCGAGGCGGATACGGGGCGGATCGTTCAACAGCGCGGGGCGGCCTTGCGGCTGCCGCCTGCCAGTGTGGCGAAGGTCATGACCACCTGCTATGCGCTCGAGGCGCTCGGTGCGGAGTTTGCCTTTGAAACGCGCATTATTGCTGAAGGGGTCATTTCAGGCGGTATTTTGAATGGTAATTTGATTTTGATGGGCTCGGGAGATCCGATGTTGACGACCGATCACCTCGGCACCCTGGCCAAAGCGATTGCTGCAACGGGTATCCGCGAGGTGACGGGCGGGTTCCATCTTTGGCAAGGCGCATTGCCCTATCAGCGCGAGATTGACGCCAGCCAGCTTCCGCACCTGGGCTATAACCCCGCGATCTCGGGTCTCAATCTCAACTCGAACGAAGTCCATTTCGAATGGGCCAAGTCGGGGGCCGATTATACCCTGACAATGGATGCCCGCAGCAGCCGTTATCGCCCCGATGTGACAATGGCACGGATGTCGGCGGCTGATCGCGATATCCCCGTCTACACCTACGAAGATGGCGGCGACTATGACCAATGGACAGTAGCCCGCTCGGCGCTGGGCAATGGCGGAGCGCGGGGGCTGCCGGTGCGCTATCCGGCGCTCTTCGCGGGCGATGTGTTTCGCACGCTTTCAGCTGGAGTGGGGGTCAAGCTTCCTGTCGGTCAGATCCGTCAATCCGTGCCGCAAGGACAAATAATCGCCAGCCACTATAGCCGTCCCCTCTCCGAAATCCTGCGTCTCATGTTGAAATACTCGACAAATATCACCGCCGAGGCGGTGGGACTGAAGGCCAGCCTCGTCCGTGGCAAGCGGGTAACATCCCTTTCGGGCTCGGCCGCGGAAATGGCGCGTTGGGCGCTTGAGACAAAGGGCGTTGTCTGTCAACCGGTGGATCATTCGGGCCTGGGAGACCGCTCGCGTATTTCGGCAGCGGCGCTGACGCGGTTTCTTGGCCATGCCGAGGTTGCGGGCCGCCTTGCACCGCTTCTCAAGGAGGTCGGTGTTTTCGACAGCGACGGCCGCCCCCTCACAGGAAAGGGGACCAAGGTTGTCGCCAAGACCGGCACGCTGAATTTTGTCTCGTCCCTTGCCGGTTACATTCAGAGAGAGGGGCAGAGCGATCTCGTCTTCGCCATCCTCTCGGCCGATCAGGACCGCCGCGCCGCAAGCCGCGAATCGCAAGACGAAGTGCCGCCCGGCGCCCGCCGCTGGAGCGACAACGCCCGCTGGTTGCAACAGCGGCTCCTAAGGGATTGGATCGCGGGCTAGGTCAGATCGTCATGTGACGCGCGCGGGTGCCCCGCTCGATCGCCGCGGCATGAAGGCGGTCGATTTCCAGCTCTTCCCTGACCTCTTCAAGGATGCGCGATTCCGGCCCATCGACAATACCGTCGGCAGCAGCGACCTCGCACGACAGGGCATAGGCCGTCTCGTACAGCTTCTCAGGCAGCGAATCCCGGATCAGGCCGAACAGGGCATCAAGACCGTCTTCTTGCTCCAAAAGCTCGAAGACGACCTCCGACATGCGCGGCAGGCGGGCAACGTCATAGTCGGCAAACAAGGGCAGGTGGTTGATCAGGTTGTTGATCTTCACAAGTTCGGCGGTGCGGATATCCTCATCCGACGCAGAGACAGTGATCATCAGCGCAACAAGCGCGTCCTGCGGGGTCATCGGGGCGTCGGGGGTCATTGGCGTTTCCTCATGCTTTTCTCACCATTTATTGACGCCAGCCCCACCCCGCAATAGGGAGAGCGCCGGAACCCTGCCACGGGGGCAGGGCCAGATACCGTGGAATACATGATGTCCGATCTGCGTAGCGTCGCGATGAACAGCAAAGCCTGGCCCTTTGAAGAGGCGCGCGCGCTGCTCAAACGCTATGAAAAGGCGCCGCCGGCGAAGGGTCATGTCCTCTTCGAGACTGGCTATGGCCCCTCGGGTCTGCCGCATATCGGCACCTTTGGCGAAGTGCTCCGCACCACGATGATCCGCCGCGCCTTCGAGGTGATCTCGGATATTCCGACGCGGCTCATTTGTTTCTCGGACGACCTTGACGGGATGCGGAAGGTTCCGGACAACGTGCCGAACCGCGAGATGCTCTTGGCCAATGTGCAAAAGCCGCTGACCGGCGTGCCGGATCCGTTCGGAGAATTTGAAAGTTTTGGCCACCACAACAACGCCATGCTGCGCCGGTTTCTCGATACTTTCGGGTTTGAATACGAGTTTATCTCGGCGACCGAGTTTTACGCGTCGGGCCGGTTTGACGACACGCTGCGCCTTGCCGCGGAACGCTACGACGCCATCATGAAGATCATGCTCGCCTCGTTGCGCGAAGAGCGGCAGCAAACCTATTCCTGCTTCCTGCCGATCCACCCTGAAACGGGCCGCGTGCTCTATGTCCCGATGAAAGAGGTGAACGCCAAGGACGGCACCATCACCTTCGACGACGAGATTGGCCGCGAATGGACCCTGCCCATCACGGGGGGCAACGTAAAGCTTCAATGGAAGCCCGATTTTGGGGCGCGCTGGGCGGCGTTGGGCGTCGATTTCGAAATGTATGGCAAGGACCACTCGACCAATACGCCGATCTATGACGGCATCTGCGAGGTGCTGGGCGGCAAGAAACCCCACCACTTTACCTACGAGCTTTTCCTCGACGATATCGGCCAGAAGATCTCCAAATCCAAGGGCAATGGCCTGACCATCGACGAATGGCTGACCTATGCGGCGACCGAGAGCTTGTCGTACTTCATGTATCAAAAGCCCAAGACGGCCAAGCGCCTGCATTGGGACGTGATTCCCAAGATGGTGGACGAATACCATCAACAGCTTCGCGCCTATCCCACGTTGGATGCTGCCGGACAGCTGAACAACCCCGTCTATCACATCCATCGCGGGCAGGTTCCGGCCTCGTCCCTTACCGTGCCGTTTTCGATGCTGCTCAATCTTGCGAGTGTGTCCGGCGCCGAAGACAAGGCTGCCATGTGGGGCTTCATCAATCGCTATGCACCAAACGCCAGCCCCGAGGGCAATCCAGATCTAGATGCCGCCGCCGGCTTTGCCGTTCGCTACTATCAAGATCACGTCAAGCCAACCCGCAGCTTCCGACTGCCGACGGATCAGGAGCGCGCAGCGCTCGAGGATCTTCTGGCAGCTCTCAAGGACAAGGACGCCGCCCTCGGCCAGATCGCGAAAAAGAACGCCGCGATGGGCAATGCCGATCCCTTGCCCGAGGCCAATTTCGCCAACGAGGATTTCCTCCAGTCGGTCGTTTTCGCCATCGGCAAGAACCACGGGTTCGAGCCGCTGCGCGATTGGTTCAAGGCGCTCTACGAAGTGCTGCTTGGCGCCTCCGATGGCCCGCGTCTTGGCGGCTTCATCGCGCTTTATGGGGTGGATGACAGCATCGGCCTGATCGAAGCGGGCCTTGCGGGCAAGCTGGCCAGCTAGGTTCCGGCCCGCCGTTGCGCGGGCCGCGACCCCACCGTTTCGGTCGTCCAAGGCGGCCTTTACCGCCGCACGCTAGGCCTTTTCCCCGAGAATATCCGGGCAGGGGCCACGTTCCCCTTTTCGCCCGCCAGAAAAGGGGAATACTGATGAACAAGGCGATTACCGACGGTCTGGTGCTGATGCCGCCGCCCTTTGCGGGCGGGCTTGCGGTCTGGTCGGCAGGCGATAGCACGCCGGGCTCTGAAACCTATGCGACAACCGGCAACGGTGTTTTTGTGCCGGCCGATCAGGACTTTGCGGGATGCCTTGAACTGCTCAAGACCCAGAGCGTGACCAAGCTGCGCCATATGGGCGAGACGACGCTTTTGCCGGGCTGCTACTTGCGGATTTCGACCCGCGTGAAAGCTGTCTCCGGCGAATTGCCGGGCGTCCGCATCGCAGGCTGGGCCGGCGGTGCCGGAGGTGCGCATGTCGCAGGGCTGACCGAATACGCCCCGACGGTGCAGCTCACGTCTTATGGCGAGGTCGTCGAGATCTCGGCCATCGTCGTTTCGGGCAACCGGCTTGGCGTCGACATGGTCTGGCCCAGTGCGATCTATGGCCATTTCGGCCTCGACCTGACAGGCGGCAATGGCAGCGTGGTTCGTGTCGACGATTTCGCGATCGAGGATGTGACCAACGTTTTCATCCGCGACATGATGGGCGTTGTCGATGTGCGCGACTATGGCGCGAAGGGCGACGGCATCACTGACGACAGCGCCGCTTTCGAGGCGGCGGACGCCGATGCGAACGGCCACGAGGTTCTGGTCTCGGCGGGTGTCTATTACCTTGGCAATCACGTCACCATCGAGAATCAAATACGTTTCGAGGGCGCAATCACGATGCCCGACGACAAGCGGTTCGTATTTCAGAAGAACTTTGACTATCCGACCTATGTCGATGCCTTCGGCGACGAAGAGCTTGCCTTCAAGAAGGCATTTCAGGCTTTGCTGAATTTCTCCGACCATGAGTCGCTTGATCTTTGCGGCCGCAGGATCGCTGTCAGCGCCCCGATCGACATGCAGGCGGCTGAAGGCAGCAAGACGGTCTTTGCAATCCGCCGAGTGATCCGCAACGGCCAGTTTCAGCCCCAGGACGGACCAGCCTGGGATCTGACCGTTGTAACGACGACGGCAAACTATTCGGCGGCCGATCCACTTCGCCTGAGCAACGTCGCCAATATCGCCCAGATCTCCGTCGGTTCGCTTGTCGAGGGGGCCGGAGTGGGCCGCGAAATCTATGTCCGGGCTGTCGATACGGTCACCAATACGGTGACCTTGAGCCAAGAGCTATACGGCGCGGCGGCAAACCAGAGTTTCACCTTCACCCGCTTCAAATACCTTCTGGATTTCTCCGGCTTCGACGATCTCGCCCAGTTCATCATCGACGATGTGGAGTTTCTCTGCGACGGAACCGCGAGCGGGATCATGCTGGCCAAGGAAGGCCTGACTTTCCACCTGCGGGATTGCTTCATCAACAAGCCGCGGGACAGAGGGCTCACCTCCTCGGGCGGCGGCTGTCAGGGGATGATGATCGACCGGTGCCAGATCGTCTCGAACGAACAGAACCTTCCTGTCGAAGACCGAACGACCGTCGGATTCAATGCCAACGCCAACGACGTCAAGATCCGCGACAATCGCGCCGTCCGCTTCAAACATTTCGCCGTTCTCGCCGGGACGGGAAATCTGATCACCGGCAATCACTGGTTCCACGGCGACAACACGGGCCTTGGTGTGCGGAAGGCAGGCATCGTGTTCAACACGCCAAATTGCAAATCGGTCGTGACCGGCAACTATATCGACAACAATTTCATCGAGTGGACCAACGAGCACGATGCGACCCCGGAACTGGGGGCCCAGTATTCTTTTGGCGGGCTCACGATCACCGGGAATATCTTTACGGCGGCCGATGTTGCCCCTTGGTTCACTTGGATCGTGGTCAAGCCCTACGGGAGCGGACACTACATCCACGGCTTCTCGGTGACAGGAAACGTGTTCCGGGCCATCGGCGGATCGGTCGACAGGGTCGAGTCGGTTGATACCGCCTTTGCCGACCTCGACCATGGCCGGGCCCGAACCATTGTCTTTGCTGCCAACACCTTTACGGCGGTCAACAACATCGCCGTCAATCCCGTCAGCGTGGTGCACGCACAAGCAACCGCAGCGCAAACCTGGGTTGTCGAAGCTGCGCCCTATCTGCCCTTTGGTGGGCGTGCCCGGAATGTAGAGGCGGTTTGTCCGGATGGGAAATTGACGGATGCCAATGGGGTGGCGGTCTTTGAACTGCCCTATGCCGAACCGGAAAAAGGCGCCGCCAAGACGCAGGCCAATCTGATTTTCAAGACGGCCTGCAAGGGCTCTGTGCGGGTCACGTTCAGAACCGACAATCCTCTCTAGAAGGCGGGGCGGCGCGCAATCCGGGTGCAGCCCTGTTCCATGTTCCGCATGGACCTCCGGGGCGACGCGCGTTCTTGTCGCCGTCCTTGCCGCAGGTCGCCAGAGCGCCGCGTCGGGCCTTGCATCCGATTTCCCTGGAAATTGGTGGAGCCGAGGGGGATCGAACCCCTGACCTCGTCATTGCGAACGACGCGCTCTCCCAACTGAGCTACGACCCCATACGCGCGCTATTTGGCGATATGCGGCGGCGCTGTCAAGGCGGGGCGGTCTGATGTGGATCAAGGAGCAGGGCGTGGGACTATGCGATCATGCGATACAGGTTGGTAGGAGGACCCGCCATGTATTCGCATATTCTTGTTCCAATCGCCTATGACCACGATCACGACGAAGGCCGGCCCCTCGACATCGCGCGCAAGCTTTGCCGCGACGGCGGGAAGGTCACATTTCTGCATGTGATGGAAGAAATCCCCGGGTACGCCATCAACTATATGCCCGACGATTTCCGCGATGAAGCGCGGGAATCCATCCACGCCGACCTTGAGCAACGCGCAGCCGGGTTTCCCAATGCCGAGGCGAGAGTGGTGATGGGCCATGCAGGGCGGACGATCGTCGACTTTGCCGACGAGCACGATGTCGATCTTATCGTGATGAACTCGCACCGGCCCGGGATCGGCGATTTCTTCCTCGGTTCGACCGCCGCCCGTGTAGTGCGTCACGCCCAATGTTCGGTGCATGTGATCCGGTGATCCGGCGGCCAGTCTGTGCTAACGTTGGCGCAAGGAGGATTGCGCCATGCTTTCGATTGCACCCGGTCAGACCGGACAGACCGTTATCACGACATTCGAGATGACCCCCGCCACAGCGACCGAGCTGATGGAGGCGCTGCAAAGCGCCTTTGACGAAGTCATCCGCCATCAACACGGCTTCATCGGCGCCGCGCTGCATATGAACGACGCCATGACGCGGATCTGCAACTATAGCCAATGGCAAAGCCGCGACGACTATAAAGCCATGCTGCGCTCACCCGAGATGATCGCGCGCAACCGCCATATCCTGACGCTGTGCAAAGGGTTTGAGCCGGTGATGTATGAGGTGTCGCGTGTGGTCTAGGCCGCGCTTGGCCGCGATTTTCGGACTCGCGGCCCTGGCGGCCTGCGATATGGGCCCGACAGGCTATTCTGCGCCCTACAAGGCAATGAACCCAAACCCGGTGTCGGTCGCATTTGCCGACAAGGCGCCGTCGATCAGCCAGCAGTTTCGGCCACCCAAGCACTTTGGGATTGATATCTTTCATCCTGAAGGCTCGCCTGTGCTCGCGGCCGCTTCTGGTGTCGTCACGAGCCTCTGGGTCGATGGGGCCTATGGGCGGCAGATGATCCTCACCCACGGACCGGACATCTCAGGGGAAATCCACCAGACGGTCTACAAGCATATGTCCGCCTTCTCGGTCGAGGAGGGAGACAATGTCGCACGGGGCCAGAAGATCGGGGAGCTTGGCAAATCGGGCGCGCTGTCCGCAGGCCTCCCGCACCTGCATTTCGAGATCTGGATGGGCGGCGGCGAAGGGGCCGTCGATCCAAATCTCATGTGGGAAGCGGGTCCGGGGCTTGGCAGGTGTTATGATCCGAAGACGGATAGCGGGCTTGGTGTGGTCTATCCGGTGGGGTGCGGAGGGGCGGCGTGATTGGCCCTCGGTCGTTGGGCCACGGGCATTGGTTGAAGAATATCCGTTTGCTTTATGTTTTCGAAAAAAGAAATGACCTCGTCCATAAGGACTTCTGAATCAATCCTTTTTCCACCGATCGTAAACACATAGCCTGTCTCCACACCTGTCACCGAATTCTCGTCATAGAACTCAGTTGGTTTTTGAAAGGTCTTTTCGCCTTTCAGTTCCTGTTTGGCAAACGGAACCCTCAACAGAGCAACCTTGTTCTTCATTTCCTTGAGCTTATCTTGGAGTGGAGCTTCAAAGCAGTCCTTGTGCTGACCCATCGTCCGGAGGCATTCGAACGCGCCCAGCGTCCAAAGCCAAAAGAGCGCATTATATTCGGGGAAATTTTCGGCCCGGTATTCGTCTGGTCCGGTCCGAATAGGTTTCAAGGCTCAAAGTTTCTCTCGCACAAGCTTGAGCGATTGGAACTGTATTTGAGTATAAATGGAATACCTAATCAGCGGGTTTCCCGCGAGCAGCTTTTCCAGCGTATTTCCCGTCATAGCCGTGCTACCTCCCCCTCCGCGCCTTTCCGCCTCTTTGCCCCGGCCGACCGGCCGTTGATCGGCCCGAGGCTTTGGCACTGTCTTCGACGGCTTTTTCAACAGCGTATTGCCGCGCCAACGGGTCGTCGCTGATCACAAGGTCGACCGTTTCCAGCCGCTTGATCTCGTCGCGGAGGCGGGCGGCCTCTTCGAATTCGAGGTTTTCCGCCGCCTTGCGCATATCCGTCCTGAGACCATCGAGAACAGCCTCAAGGTTGGCTCCGTGCAACTGCTTGTCGACCTTCGCCGTCACGCGGGCCATATCGGTATCGCCCTTGTAAAGACCCGAAAGGATATCCTCGACGTTCTTCTTCACGGTTGCGGGCGTGATCCCGTGCAGTTGGTTATAGGTCGTCTGCTTGGAGCGGCGACGGTCGGTTTCGCCAATGGCGCGCTCCATCGAGCCGGTCATGCGATCGGCATACATGATGACGCGCCCTTCCGCGTTGCGGGCGGCTCGGCCGATGGTCTGAACAAGCGAGGTCTCGGACCGAAGAAAGCCTTCCTTGTCGGCGTCAAGGATCGCCACAAGCCCGCACTCTGGGATATCGAGACCCTCGCGCAGCAAATTGATCCCCACGAGCACGTCAAAAGCGCCGAGGCGCAGGTCGCGCAAGATTTCGATCCTCTCCAGCGTGTCGATGTCGGAATGCATATACCGCACGCGGATTCCCTGTTCGTGAAGATACTCGGTGAGATCCTCCGCCATGCGCTTGGTCAGGGTCGTAACCAGCGTGCGGAAGCCCCTGGCGGCAACCTTGCGGACCTCGTCAAGCAGATCATCCACCTGCATCTCGACAGGCCTAATCTCGACCTGGGGGTCAATCAGACCGGTGGGGCGGATAACCTGTTCGGTGAAAACACCACCCGTCTGTTCAAGCTCCCATGCCGCCGGGGTGGCCGAAACAAAGACCGATTGGGGCCGCATCGCATCCCATTCCTCGAACTTGAGGGGGCGGTTGTCCATGCAGGAGGGCAGGCGAAACCCGTGCTCGGCCAACGTGAACTTGCGCCGATAGTCGCCGCGATACATGCCGCCGATCTGTGGCACCGAGACATGGCTTTCGTCGGCAAAGACAATGGCGTTGTCGGGAATGAACTCAAAGAGTGTCGGCGGCGGCTCGCCGGGCGCGCGACCGGTCAGATAGCGCGAATAGTTCTCGATCCCCGCGCAAGAACCTGTCGCCTCCATCATCTCGAGATCGAAATTGGTGCGCTGTTCAAGCCGTTGCGCCTCAAGAAGTTTGCCCTCGCCCACCAGCTGTTCAAGCCGCTTGCGAAGCTCTTCCCTGATGCCCTTGGTCGCCTGCTGAAGCGTCGGGCGCGGTGTGACGTAATGGGAATTGGCATAGACGCGGATTTTTTCAAAGCTGTCGGTCTTTTGGCCTGTCAGCGGATCAAATTCGGTGATGCTTTCAAGTTCCTCGCCAAAGAACGACAACCGCCACGCCCGATCCTCGAGGTGCGCGGGCCAGACCTCAAGGCTGTCGCCCCGCACCCGGAAAGAGCCGCGCGAAAAGGCCTGATCGTTGCGGCGATAGGCTTGCGCCACGAGATCGGCCATGACCTGCCGCTGGTCATAGATCTTGCCGACAAACAGGTCTTGGGTCATCGCCGAATAGGTCTCGACCGAACCGATGCCATAGATGCACGAAACAGAGGCCACGATGATCACATCGTCCCGCTCCAGAAGAGCCCGCGTGGCCGAGTGGCGCATCCTGTCGATCTGTTCGTTGATCTGGCTTTCCTTCTCGATATAGGTGTCCGACCGCGCCACATAGGCCTCGGGCTGGTAATAGTCGTAGTAGCTGACGAAATACTCGACAGCATTCTCCGGAAAAAACCCTTTGAACTCGCCGTAAAGCTGGGCGGCGAGGGTCTTGTTTGGCGCAAGGATGATTGCAGGCCGCTGGGTTTCCTCGATGATCTTGGCCATGGTGAAGGTCTTGCCGGTGCCTGTGGCCCCGAGAAGCACCTGGCTGCGCTCGCCTTCGTTGATGCCGGAGGTCAGCTCGGCGATCGCTGTCGGCTGATCGCCGGCGGGCTGAAATTCGGTGTGCAGGATGAAGCTCTTGCCGCCCTCGAGCTTGTCGCGGCGTTGCGGCGTTTGCTGCGCCATCGGCATCTGGTCGGGGCGGTTGTTGTGCATGTGGGGTCTCCGGCGGGCTCTCTAGAATTGTACGCATTTTGTTCCAGTTCAAGCCCCGCAAGAAATCGGTGCGGGGAACTTGCGCAAGGCCCTTGTTTTCTGGATAAGGGGGCAGAGTTTCGGAGGCTGAAATGCGCGCAAGAATCTATCGCCCTGCCAAAACCGCCATGTCTTCGGGCACGGCCAAGACCCACCAGTGGGTTCTGGAGTTTGCGCCCGCCTCCGCGCGCGAGATCGACCCGCTCATGGGCTGGACCTCGTCGGACGACACGCAAGCCCAGGTCAAGTTGCGCTTTGACAGCAAGGAAGCGGCGCTGGATTATGCGGCCGATCGTGGCATCGAAGCGGTCGTGGTCGAGCCCAAGACCCGCAAGCCCAACCTGCGCCCCATGGGGTATGGTGAAAACTTCGCCACCAGCCGCCGCGGCCCCTGGACGCACTAGCCCGGCGCTTTTGCTTGCGCCCCCGCAGCGCCCACGGCAAAAGAGCCTCAGCGGTCCCGTAGCTCAACTGGATAGAGCAGCTGACTTCTAATCAGCAGGTTC
>JAURFB010000078.1 GCA_030827165.1 Marivivens sp. | reverse complement strand
TGTTCAGGCCGCCGCCGCCGGGATCGAGCGCCTCTTCCCCCTCTCGCTCGCCTCCGAAGGCTCGGCCCGCGTCGGTGGCCTTCTGGCGACCAACGCGGGCGGCGTGAATGTCCTGCGCTATGGCAACGCCCGCGCCCAGTGCCTCGGGCTCGAGGTCGTCATGCCCGATGGTTCGATCTGGAACGGCCTCACGCGGCTGCGGAAGGACAACACCGGGTATGACCTGCGCGATCTGATGATCGGCTCAGAAGGCAGCCTCGGCATCATCACCGCCGCCGCGCTGATCCTCGCTCCGCGCCCCCGATCGGTGGCCACCGCGCTCCTCTCGGTCGGATCGCCCGAGGATGCGCTGGCGCTCCTGACCTTGGCGCAGGGTCGCCTCGGGCAGACGATTTCGGCCTTCGAGCTGATCGACAAGGCCGGCTTTGACTTCATGGCCGAGACCGGTGTCGGCGCCCCGTGCCCCATCGCGGGCGCGCCTGATTGGATGGTTCTGGTCGAAATCGGCCTGTCGGCCGAGACCGGCGCCGAAGACGCCATGACGGGCCTTTTCGAAGCCGCGCTCGAGGCGGGCCTCGCCCAAGACGGCGTGATCGCCAGCTCCGAAGGCCAGCGCGCGGCCTTGTGGAAAATGCGCGAGGAAATCCCCGAGGCCAACCGCCGGATCGGCGCGGTTTCTTCCCATGACACCTCGGTGCCGCTTTCCGAAATCCCCGGCTTCATCGCCCGCGCCCGCGCCGCCATCGAGGCCATCGGCCCCTACCGGATCAACTGCTTCGGCCACCTTGGCGACGGCAACCTGCATTACAACGTCTACCCGCCCAGGGGCGAAGCCAAGGCCGCTCACGCCCATCGCCAGCGCGAAATCCAGACGGCGGTGCATGACATCGTCCATGCCCTCGGCGGCTCGTTCAGTGCCGAGCATGGCATCGGACGGCTCAAGGTCGAAGACCTGAAGCGCTACGGCGATCCCGCCAAGCTTGCCGCCATGCGGGCGATCAAGGGCGCGCTTGATCCCGTCGGGATCATGAACCCCGGCGCGGTTCTGGGATAAGGCACCTAGGCCCTGACCGGCCCTCTTCCGCATCGCGGGATCGGCCGCCCGCGATCGGCATAAGCGAGAAACATGACGATTTCCCCTGGCGCCGGCCCATCGGGCACGGACAGGGTCATCGTGTCGAAATGATCGAACGACCAGGGATTATCCTTGTGCCCGAGCGGCAGGTCGATGGACGCGCCGACCGACCCGATCTTCACGTTGGACGAGATGACCGCCGCTCCGCCGCCAGCAGCCGCCCGCATCGGCGCCCCCAATCGGGGATGGATCACGGCGCCGCCATGTTCCATGTCGCCCAAGACCCCGACAATCGCCGCCTTGCCATAAGACACCGGCGCAGACCTGAGCAGACCGACCGCCTGCTCGGCCAAACGCCGCCCCAGTTCCGCGCCGATCTCGAAGAGCGGCGAAAGATCGTCTTCGAAGCGGCCCGCCAGCGGGTTGGTGAAAACGGCGCCCGCCGCCACGCGGGTCACGGGCGGGCAGGGGGTGCCAAAGGAATCCGTCTCGATCACTTCCCTCAGAAAGACCGTTTTCCGAACCTGGATCATTGGCAATCCCCCTCGCTGCCGCCTGACGCAGCATCGCTGGCAAATGGCCGCAGGTCGAGCCTTTCGTGAGCGCGGGGGACGTCTGGAGCGGGAAGGTCAGAGCCCGTCGAATGCGCACAAGGCATGGACCTCCATCCCCAGCGCCTCGAGCTTCTTGCGGCCGCCCAGTTCCGGCAGATCGACGATGAAGGCACAGCCGACGATCTCGCCACCCAAGCGCTCGACCAGCTTGATCCCCGCTTCTGCTGTGCCGCCGGTTGCCAGAAGGTCATCGACCAGCAGAATCTTCTCGCCCGGCAGGATCGCATCGTCATGCACCTCGACCACCGCCTCGCCGTATTCAAGCTGATAGGATTCCGAGATCGTCGCCCCCGGCAACTTGCCCTTCTTGCGGATCGGCACGAAGCCGACGGTGAGCTGATGCGCAATCGCCCCGCCTAGGATGAACCCCCGCGCCTCGAGCCCCACGACCTTGTCGATCTCCATCCCCGCGTAGGGATGCAGAAGCTGGTCGATAGTCATCCGAAACCCGCGCGGATCGGCAAACAGCGTCGTCACATCGCGGAACATGATCCCCTCATGCGGGAAATCGACGATGGTGCGAATATAATCGCGGACGGTTTTCATACGAGGGCCTCCGGGTGGATATGAGGTTTGGTAGCATGGGGGAAATGGGGAGGCGAGGGGACAACGGGACGGCCTTCCGAAAAGTGATGGGCCGGACGGCTCTGTCGTCTCCACTGACAAGGCACCGGCACCGGTTTGGTCGGCAGGGCGCGAGTTCTTTTCGACATAACGGTTCTTCATGCTAGCCTTCACGAATTCAAAAGGAGAACGAATATGGCCGCAGACAGCGCGGAAAAGCTCATTGGATTATTTTCGGAACGGTTTGCAAACGGCGATATTGAAGGATTGCTCGAGCTCTACGAAGACGACGCCCTGTTCCCGACCCACCACGGCACGGCGCGGGGGTTAGATGAAATCCGCAAGGTCTTGCAGGGATATATCGATTCCGGTGCCAAACTGGTTTTTGGCGATCAGGTGGCTTTTGAAACCGGGGGTATTGCCCTTGTCCAGAACGCCTGGACCCTGACCACAGTCAAGGGCGACGAGGTCAAAGGCGTGTCGGTCGAGATCGCCAAACGACAATCGGACGGCGGCTGGAAGTACGTGATGGATAGCCCCGACGGCGCGGCGCTATTGCCGCATTAGCGAAGGCAACCCGACGTGGAGGGGCTACAACACCCGCCCCGCCACCGCGCCCAGCTTCTTCACCAACGCCGGATCGCGTTTGTCCGGCGCTGTCATCACGGCAAACTCCAGCGCCCGGTCGCAGCCGCAGCGGCAGGGCGCGCGCTCGCCGCTCAGGTAATCGGGCAACCGCGCCACCAGCCCCCTCGCGTGGTCGGCATTGCCGGTCAGCGTGGCGAGGATGGCCGAGATATCGACGGCCCCGTGATCGGGGTGCCAGCTGTCGTAATCGGTGATCATCGCCACCGAAGCATAGCAAAGCTCTGCCTCGCGGGCGAGTTTGGCCTCAGGCATATTGGTCATGCCGATCACGTCACAGCCCCAGGTGTCGCGGTAGAGCTTGCTTTCGGCGACCGAGGAAAACTGCGGCCCCTCCATGGCAAGGTATGTCCCGCCTCGGTGGACGGTGATGCCCTGATCCCGCGCGGCCCGCTCGGCAGCGTCGCCAAGGCGGGCGCAGACCGGATGGGCAAGGCTCACATGGGCGACGCAACCTGTCCCGAAAAAGGATTTCTCGCGGGCGAAGGTGCGGTCGATGAACTGATCGACGATCACGAAATCGCCCGGCGCCATCTCTTCGCGGAAAGAGCCGCAGGCCGAGACCGAGATCACATCGGTCACGCCAAGCCGCTTGAGCGCGTCAATATTGGCGCGGTAGGGCACGGTCGAAGGGGAATGGACGTGCCCGCGCCCGTGGCGGGGCAGAAAGGCCATCGGGATGCCGTTCAGAGTGCCGGTCAGAATCTCGTCCGAGGGATCGCCCCAGGGCGTCTCGACCCCTGTCCACCTTGCGCCCTCAAGCCCGGCGATCTCATAGACCCCGGATCCGCCGATCACGCCGATTTTTGTCTGCACGCCTGGCCCTCCTGCGCCGTTCGAAGGGCAGTCTAGAAAGCTCAAGCGGCTGTGTCGATGATCTCGAAATCGTGGGTCAGCGTGGCGGTTGCGGCCATCATGGCCGAGGCCGAGCAATATTTGTCGATCGACAGCTGCACCGCGCGTTCAACCTTGGCAGGGTTGAGCGTCTTGCCGGTCACGATGAAATGCATATGCATCTTGGTGAAAACCTTGGGTTCGGTCTCGGCCCGCTCGGCCGAAAGCTCGACCCGGCAATCCTCGATCGCCTCGCGGCCGCGCTCGAGGATCAGAACCACGTCGATCGCCGAACAGCCGCCGGTGCCCAGCAGCAAAAGCTCCATCGGCGAGGGGCCGGGTTTGGGGGTGTCGTTGTGGGCGGTGCCAAAGGCGATGGCGTGGCCGCTTTCGGTCTGGCCGACAAAGGTGCGGTCGCCCGCCCAGGTGACAGTGGCTTTCATGTCGTGATCCTCATGTATTTCCGCCCCAAATACCGCTGGCGGTCGCGGGCCGCAATCGGCCGTTTTGCCGCTATAGATCGTCGGGGCGTTTAAGTTCGAACGGCTCGCTGATCCGCGCGTAATCGCGATAGCCAAGACGGGCCAAGGGCTCGAACAGCGCAAGCTCGAGCCGCCCTTCGCGCAGGTATTCGTCGCGGATGTGAACGCCCGTCACCTCGCCAAAGACAACGTGCGATTTGCCGCCCTTCAGCGCGATGATTTCAGTCAGCACGCATTCGAGCGTTGCCGGGCTTTCGGCCACGCGCGGGCAATTGATCGAGGCGCACTCTGCCTTGTCGATGCCGGCATAGGCAAATTCATCCACCCCGTGGGCGACCGAAGCCGAAGTGCGGTTCATCTCGTCGCGCTGGGCATAGGCCACGATATTGACGGCAAAGACCCCGCTCTCGCGAATGTTGACGAGCGAATCCTTCACCCCTGTCGAGGCAAACATCACTTGCGGCGGCTCGTAGGCCACGGCGTTGAAAAAGGAATAGGGGGCAAGGTTGTCGCCCTCGGGACCGCGCGAGGAAATCCAGCCAATCGGCCGCGGCGCGATGATCGCGCTGAAAGGATTGTGCGGCAGCCCGTGTCCGTCTTCTGGCCGATAGAACATCTCTTGCCCTTTCCGGTGTTTGCGGGACAGTTAATGGCATGATAGGCGGGCTTCCAGTCCTAAAGGGGAAAAACCCTGATCAATGATCGAGCTGACGGTCGAAAAACCGGACGACTGGTGGGAAGTCGAGGCGCTTTACGACCTGTGTTTCGCGCCGGGTCGAACCGCGCTGTCGTCTTATCGTTTGCGTAATGGCGTCGATCCGATCCGTGATCTCTGCATCGTGGCCCGCGATGGTGACGGCATCCTCGGTGGCGTGATCCGCAACTGGCCGGTCAAGGTGGGCGGCAAGCCTGCGATCCTTCTTGGCCCCGTGGCTGTTCACCCGACGCGGCAAGGCGAGGGGCTTGGCGCAACGCTGATGAACGAGGCACTGGTGCGGGCCAAGGCAATGGGCTGGGAGCGGGTGATGCTGGTCGGTGACCTGCCCTATTACAAGCGCTTCGGCTTTTCCAGGCTCGAGGGCGTCGTCATGCCGCCGCCCACCAACCCTGATCGCGTGCTCGGCATAGAACTCGTGGGCGGCGCCTGGGAGGGCGTCACCGGGCGCGTCCGCCGCGCTCTTTGAATTGGGAATTGCATTCTTGCGCAGCCTGCCCATCTATCAAGCATGACAGGTGAGGATCGCAGAATGAAAGAGATCAACCCCGACCGCCCGCTCGATGCCGCGGCGCGGGCCGAGATTGTTGCCCTTGTCGATCGCCAGCGCGCTGCCTCGGGGCTCTTGATGACCGCGATCAACTATATGGGCGGTCAGGTCGAGGATGTGCTCAAGGTGCTTCCCAAAGGCTTTCGCGACCAGATCGACGCCGCCGCTCGTGCGGCCCTCGCCCAAAGCTATGGCCTTGCCCAGAAAAGCCGGCAGGGCGGGCTTGGCCGCTCGACCGCTTCGGAACGGATGAACCGCGTGCTGGGCACGATCTCGGGCGCGCTTGGCGGGCTTGGCGGCATCGGAACCGCGCTGGCCGAGCTTCCGGTGGCCACGACACTGATATTCCGTGCGGTTCAAGGTGTGGCCGAGGCGCATCGCGAGGATCTTGCCAATCCGGAAATCCGCGCCCAGTGTCTCATGGTCTTTGGCGCGGGCGGCCCGGGCAGCGGCGATGATGGCGTCGACACGAGCTTTTTCGGCGCTCGCCTCGGCCTCACCGGCCCCGCGCTCAACAGCCTGATCGCCCGCGTCGCCCCGCGCTTTGCCGCTGTGCTCAGCCAAAAACTCGCGGCGCAAGCCGTCCCCATCCTTGGCGCCGCTGCCGGCGCCGGGACGAACTATGCCTTCGTTGGCTACTACACCGAAATGGCGCACGTCCATTTCGGCCTCCGACGCCTCACCCAGCGCTACGACGACGCCGAGGTGATCGAGGAGTTTCACAGGGTGCTTGGGCAGAAGAGGCTTGGGAAGAAGAGCGCCTAGCCCTGCCCGGCCAGCCAGTCTGTCACCGCGGCACGCACCGATTGATCGCCGCGGTCGCGCGCTGCGTCGATCACCGCCTTTGCCTCATCGAGGTTGACCCGCCGCAGAAGGTGCTTCACCGGGCCGACCGAGGGCGCGCGCATCGAGAGCGCCTTGAAGCCGATGGCGGCAAAGCACATCGCCTCGATCGGACGCCCGGCGTCCTCGCCGCAGAAGGAAAGCGGCTTGCCTGCCGCCTCGCAGCGCCGGACCACCTGTTCGAGGAAATTGAGGAAGCTGGTGTTCAGCGTGTCATAGCGGCGGCGCACCATTTCATTCTCGCGGTCGGCGGCGAAGAAGAATTGTTTGAGGTCGTTGCCGCCGACCGAGATGAAATCCACCTCGTTGAAAAAGGCATCCGGCGCGAAGGCGAGGCCGGGGGTTTCGAGCATCGCCCCGACTTCGATCTTGGAAGGCAGCTTGTGTCCGAGGACCTGCTCTCGCTCGACGGTCTTGAGGACTTCGGCTTTGGCGGCGCGGAATTCCTCCATCTGCGCGATGAAGGGGAACATGATGGTCAGGGGCCGGCCGTTGGCGGCCCGCAGAAGCGCCTGAACCTGCATTCGCAGGATGCCGGGCTTGTCGAGGCCCACACGAATTGCCCTCCAGCCCATCGCCGGGTTCGGCTCGTTCACCGCTTTCATGTAGGGCAGGACCTTGTCCGAGCCGATATCAAGCGTTCGGAACACAACCCGCTTGCCCTTGGCCGCATCCATGACCCGCGCATAGAGGGCGGAAATCTCGGCCCGCTTCGGCATCTGGTTGCGGATCAGGAATTGTAGCTCGGTGCGGAAGAGGCCAACACCGGTCGCGCCTGACCCCGCCAGCGACGGCAGATCGGCCATGAGGCCCGCGTTCATGTTCATCTCGATGGTCTTGCCCGACAGGTCGGTCGCCGGCAGATCGCGGATCGAGGTGTAGCGTTCTTGCGCACGGGCCGCCATGGCAACCTTGTCGCGGAACGCGGTCTGGACGGTGTCGTCCGGCCGCAGGTGCGCAAGCCCCTGATCGCCGTCGACCAGGATCGTATCGCCATTGAGCGCCTCGGCGGTGATCCCCTCGGCATGGATCAGAAGCGGGATCGCCCAGGCGCGGGCGACGATCGCGGCATGGCTGCCAACCGAACCTTCCTCGAGGACGATCCCCTTGAGCTTCTTGCCATACTCCAAAAGCTCGCCTGGCCCGATATTGCGGGCGACTAGGATCGGGTTGTCGGGCATCTCGACGCCGGTGTCCTTGCCTTGGCCGGTCAGGATCCGCAAAAGCCGGTTCGACAGATCGTCGAGATCATGCATCCGATCGCGCAAATAGGCGTCGGTCGCCTGATTCATCCGGCTGCGGGCGAGCGACTGCTCTTTCTCGACCGCCGCTTCGGCGGAAAGGCCAAGTTCCACATCCTCTTCCATCCGGCGGATCCAGCCGCGCGAATTGGCAAACATCCGGTAGGTTTCCATCACCTGCACCTGCTCGGCGCTGACGGTGGTGGTCTGGGTCAGCATATCGTCGACCGAGGTGCGCAGGGTCTCGATGGCGGCGCGCAGCCGCACAAGCTCGGCCGCCGGATCATCGGCGACCGGATTGGTGACAACGACGCGCGGCTCGTGCAGATAGACGCGCCCCTCGACCGCCCCTTCTTGCGCGATCCCGGCGCGGAAGGTCACGGGCTGCTGGTGCCGCGCCGAGAGGGCGGCGCCTTCGCCGACAAAGGCGCCAAGCTCGGTCATCTCGGCGAGCACCATCGCGACGACCTCGAGCGCATAGACCTCGTCGGCGGTAAATTCGCGCGCGGCCTTCGACTGGATGACGAGAACGCCCATCGCCTCGCCCACCCGCTGGATCGGCACGCCGCAAAAGCTCGAATACCGCTCCTCGCCGGTCTCGGGCATATAGCGAAAGCCCTTCTCGGCAGGCGCGTTGGCGGTGTTGATCACCTCGCGCGATTTCGCCGTGCGGCCGACGAGGCCCTCGCCGAGCCGCAGGCGCGTTTGGTGAACTGATTCAGGCTGCAGCCCCTCGGTGGCGCAAAGCTCGAGCGTGTCGGCATCGCGGAACAGATAGATCGAGCAAACCTCGGCCCGCATCGAGCCGGCGATCAGGTTGACGATACGATCCAGCCTGTCCTGACCGGCGCTGCTTTCTGCCAGCGCATCGCGCAGTCGCCCCAAGAGTTTGCGGCTTTCGCTTTCGAACCTGTCGGGCATTTGCCTCACCTTGTCGCTCAGGCCCAGCTATAGGCGAAGGAGGGCGGAAAGTGGAGTGGAAAAGCAGGCGGACGGGCCGGGACGCACCGGTTTCCGCGCCGTGCCATTGCAGGCCGTCGCCAATCTGGAATAGGGATCAATCGAATATGCCGACCCAATCGGTATGCGCCCGGAAATGCCCCGATCCCTGTCCCGAAAAGGCAAAGACATTTCGTGCCGCCTCGACGAAAGCAGGGGGGCCGGAGACATAGATATTGTGGCCCGACAGGTTCGGGTATCGGGCGGCGATGCCGGCAAAGGCCGCTTCACAGGCCATCACCTCCGATAGCAGCGTGAGCCGGTCGGGCATAAGTTCGGCCCGGATATTGTCATAGGCATCGGCCCACGACCGGCAGAGGTTGGCCAGATACTGATGATCTGGCGTCGGCGAAAACCGGTAGAGGTGAACCCCCTTTTCGATTTCCAGCGCCATGACCTGCTCGATCAGGCTGATCACTGGGGCAAAGCCGGTGTGCCAGCTGAGGATGATCGAGTCACGCTCGTCTTGGACATCGAGATGTAACTCGCCCCTGTCCGGGCCACCTAGCGTCACGCTCGCCCGCGGCGCGAGGTCGCCGGAAAACACGGCCTCGGAAAAGGCGTTGCCGGGGATCAGGGGGATGTGAAAGTGCAGGTTCCTGTCGTCGCAAGGGCAGCTTGCCACCGCGATACATGTCTGGATGTCATCGCCGATCCTCAGCGTCACCGACTGACCGGCGACGAACCTCAGGCGCTGGCTGCGGGGCGTTTGCAGGTGCAGCCTGATCACCTGCGGATCGAGATGCTCGATCTCCTTGACCTTGGTCTCGATCACCTGCCGGGGGATATCCTCTGGGCTTTGGGTGACATCGGCCTCGATCTCGATGTCGGAAAGCGCCCGATGCGCGCACATCAGGAAGGCGCCATTCGCCTTCTCGGCTGCTGACAGCGCATAGTCGTGGTGCTTGACCTTCTCGACCTCGCCCGACACAAGCCGCGCCCTGCAATCCCCGCAATTCCCGTTGCTGCAGCCATAATTGGGCGAAAGACCCGAGCGCAGACAAGCGTCGAGAACCGTCTCATGCGCCTCGATCTCGCCGGTCCGGCCGCTGGGAAGGAAGGTGATGGTCCGGGTCAGTGGTGCCGCCTAGAGTGGTTCGGCTGGAACCCTAATGCATTGTCCGCACCGGCCGCAATTGGGCGATAGACCGTGACCCGGTGGGCCCGAACGGACCCAGGTCTATCCCGCCGCCTTGTCCAGCCCGAATGCGTCATGAAGCGACTGCACGGCAAGCTCCATGTATTTGCGGTCGATCAGGACCGAGATCTTGATCTCGGAGGT
>JAURFB010000120.1 GCA_030827165.1 Marivivens sp. | reverse complement strand
GTGGCGGGCACGATCCGAACCTTGGCGTTCGCGCTGCGGAAATGATCGTCAAGCTGCCGATGGGGAACGGTGCCGCGCGGATGGGCGAGGATCGGGTGGCGCGAAAGGTCATCCGCCGAAACCTTGCCGGACGGAAGGTCGAGCGCAGGAGAGGCCACCCACGCATAGGGCGCCTGCCCGAGCTGGGCGGAAAAGCGGGTCTTGCGATCGAAGGGGCCGCTTTGAAAGGTCAGGTCGAGGTCATGCGCGGTGAGCGCCTTGGAGAGATTGGCCGAGAGATCGACGGTCAGTTCCACGTCGATGTTCGCAAACCGCTCGCGCATTTCGATGAGGAACGGCTGGAGCCATGTGTGGGCGACAAGCTCGCTCACCCCGAGCCGCAGGGCTCCGCTATGAAGCGTGTCGTCGTCGGCCGCTGCGATGAATGCCGCGTTGGCGGCGAGGATCGCGCGGGCGGGGGCCAACAGGCTCTGGCCGCGGGGGCTCAGGCGCACCGAGCCTGCATCGCGCTCCATCAGGCGAAAGCCAAGCTGTTCCTCAAGCTGGGCGATCCGCCCCGAGATATTCGGCTGGGTCGTGTTCAGCCGCTCCGCCGCGCGGCGGAATGTGCCAAGCTCGGCGACCGCGACGAAGGCCTGAATATGCTTGAGGTTGGGCGTCATGTGCCGAAAGTGGCGCGATGCCCGAGAAAAGAAAAGGGCGGACGCATGGCCCGCCGCTTTCTAGCCTTTTACCGCCCCGTCTCCGAGGCCCGATACCAGATATTTCTGGGCGAACAGGAAGACGATGGTGATCGGCACGCCCGACAGGATCGCCGCAGCCGCGAAATCGCCCCAGAGATATTTGAACTCGTTGAGATAAAGCCGCGAGCCAACGGCCAACGTCAGGTTGTCTTCCGAACGCAGAAGAACGCTTGCCACCGGAAAATCGTTGATCGCACCGATGAAGACGAGCACGAAGATCACCGCCATCATCGGGACGGCCAGTGGCAGGAAGACCAGGCGGAAGGTCTGCCAGGGCGTTGCGCCGTCGATCGCCGCCGCCTTGTCGAGTGCCGTATCGATCCCGTCGAAATAGCCCTTCATCGTCCAGATATGCAAGACGACGCCGGACCAATAGACCAATACAAGGGCCAGATGGCTGTCGATGCCGAGTATCGGGCTGACCTTGCCGAGCGAGTCGAAAATCGCATACAGCGCGATCAGGGCCAGCGTCGTCGGAAACATCTGGATGATGAACAGACCGTCCAGAAGCGCCGCCCGCCCGCGAAACTTGATGCGGCTGAAGGCATAGGCCGAGACGGTTGAAATCGCCAGAACGCCGGCGCCGGCGAAAAGGCCCAGTTTGATCGAATTCCACATCCAGAGCATGACGGGAAACGGCGGCACGATTACGGTTCCGTCGGCGCGCGTATAGTCGAGGCCGAAAGCCAGATACCAATGTTCAAGCGTCGGGTTGCGCGGCCAGATATCGCCGATGGTGAAATTCCCTTCCCGGAACGAGATCGAGACGACCATCAGGAACGGGAAGGTGATGAAGGCCAGAAACAGGATCAGAAACCCGTGGGCCAAGATCTTCTTGACCCTCAGGTCGCGGGAGCGTTCGACGATCATCGGTCAACCCTCTTTTCGGTGCCGCGCCGCATGGCGACGAAATTGACATAAGAGATCACCGACACCAACACAAAGATCAGAAGGGTGATCGCGCCGGCAAGGCCAAACTCGGTCGAGCTGAAGCCAAAGGCGATGCGGTAGGTGAAAGACGCAAGAATATCGGTCTGGCCGGCCGGAACGGTCGTGCCGACGATGTCAGGAAGGCCGCGCGTCAGCAGAAGCACCAGAACCATATTGTTGAAATTGAAGGCAAAGCTTGCGATCAGCAGCGGCATGAAGGGCGGCAGGATCTGCGGCAAGGTGATCTTGAAGAACACCCGCGACGCAGAGGCGCCCTCAAGTGCGGCGGCTTTCTTGTGATCTTGCGGCACCCCCTGAAGAAAGCCCATGGCAAGAAGCATCATGTAGGGGTAGCCCAGCCAGGTATTGACGATCAGGATCATCGTCCGCGCCAGGTTGGCGTCGGTAAACCACTCGGGCCGAACCCCGAACAGGCCTTCTAGGATCAGGTTTATCTCGCCAAAGTTCTGGTTGAACAGGCCACGGAAAACGAGGATCGAAATGAAGGACGGCACCGCATAGGGCAGGATCAGAAGGATCCGGTAGATCGCCTTGCCCCGCAGGTGTTCCCATTGCAACACAACACCAAGCGCCAGCCCGACCGAGAAGGTCAGCGCCACCGAAGCGGTCGCGAAAACCACAGTCCAGATGAAGATGCCGATCATCGGCTCGCGGATCCCGGCGCTGTTGAAGATCCGGTCAAAGTTGTTCCAGCCGATATTTACATACCAGCCCGGAGGAATCCTTTCGCCGTTGTCGGCGAAGTAGAAGCCCTGCTCGTGGTCGGGCTTCAGGATCACCCCGTCTGCGATCCGTTCAAGCTGGTCATCCTCAAGCTCGCGGTAATCCGGCATCAGGCTGGCAAAGGTGCGCAGGCCCGAATTCTGGAGTAGCCCCCTGAAAGTGGTCCACCAACTGGGATAGATTGTCCCAAAAATTGGAGGATCAGCGATGGCTGGGAAACGAGAGAAGCCCGACGAGATCGTATCGAAGCTTCGGCAGGTTGAAGTGCTGCAAGGTCAAGG
>JAURFB010000053.1 GCA_030827165.1 Marivivens sp. | reverse complement strand
TGGCGCGCCGTTGATCACGAGGGTGAGGTGCTTGAAAGCTATGTCACCAAGACGCGCGACAAGAAGGCGGCATTGAAATTCATAAGAAAGGCAATGCGCAAACACGGCCAGCCAGAAGTGATCGTGACCGACAGGTTGCGCTCCTACGGTGCTGCACTGAAGGAGATCGGCGGGATTGACCGACAAGAAGCTGGTCGCTGGCTCAACAATCGGGCCGAGAATTCACACTTGCCATTTCGACGAAGAGAGCGGGCGATGCTTCGCTTCCGGCGGATGCGAAGTCTCCAGAAGTTCGCCTCCGTCCACGCATCTGTCTCAAACCATATCAACCAGGAGCGCAGTCTCTACTCACGCCAGAACTTCAAATTGAACCGTGCCGCAGCCCTTGCCGAGTGGCGCCTTCTTGCTTCCGCATGGGTTCATGCGTTTTCGGGCAAACTGAGACCAGTTCGAATTCGTCGGTCAGCACCAGACCACCTGGTCGGTTGAGGATGAAGTGAGAGCTCGACGCGCCGTCCCCGCCCCAACTTGATTCTTGCGCGCAATAGCTAATTGCTGGCCAAGAGATACATCGGGCCCCCTTTCCAGCGTGGAAAGCCGAATGCGTTGACCATTGTGACATCGATATCATCGCTCCTTTGGGCGATACCTTCGTCAAGGATGCGTCGGCCTTCGAGCTGCATCGCCTCCAGTATCCGGTCCGTGATGCTTGCGTCTGAGAAGTTGCGACGGGCGATTCCTCTTTGCGCCGATTCTGCCTCTATCAGGGCTGCGGTCTCGGGCGAGGGGTGGGCCCGGCCTTGATCGTCATAGACGTAATAGCCCCGGCCCGTCTTGCGCCCGAAATGGCCGGCCTCGCAAAGCAAATCGCCGATACGAACATAGCGTTGATTTGGATCTCGGATCGCGGCTTGGCGTTTGCGCATGGCCCAAGAGATATCCAGGCCGGCAAGGTCCTGCATCCGGAATAGGCCCATGGGAAAGCCGTAATCCTCCATCGCCTTGTCAATCTGCCACGGCAGGGCGCCGTCCTCGAGCATGTACTCGGCCTCGCGCCGGTAGGCGGACATGATGCGATTTGCGATAAACCCGTCGCAGACCCCGGACAGAACTGGGATCTTGCCCAGCATTTTGGCCAGAGCGACACCGGACGCCAAGGCGGAATCGTCCAGCCCCTGGGGAGCAACAATTTCCAGCAGCTTCATGATATGGGCCGGCGCAAAGAAATGAAGTCCAAGGATCCGGCCCGGATGCGCGGTATCGCGGGCGATGGCACCCACATCGAGATAAGATGTGTTGGACGCCAATATCGCCTCTGGACGCACGACCTTGTCTAGCTGCGCAAAGACCGCTTGCTTCACGCCCAAATCTTCAAACGCCGCCTCGATCACCAGATCAGCGGAAGCAAGGGCCTCATAGCTGTCGCTCGCGGCGAAGGCCGCCATATCTTTGGAATGGGCTGCTGGGGTAAGCTTGCCGCGCTTCAAACTGTCGTCAAGGATGGCGCGCACGCGGTTGTGGCCGGCTTGGGCGGCATTTGAATCCCGCTCTACCATGGTCACCGATAGCCCGGACAGAAGACAGGCCGCCGCGATGCCGGCGCCCATCGTGCCGCCTCCGACCACACCGACTTGCGCCAATGGGAGCGGGGCAATGCCGTTCAGCCTGTCAAGCCGCACTGTGCTTCGTTCAGCAAAGAAGATGTGGCGCAGCGCTTTGGCTTCTTCGCTGTCGCGCATTTTCAGGAACAGCGCGCGTTCGCGGGCCAGCGCTTCCTCGGCCGGAAAGTCGATGGCATTTTGCAGCGCCTGAACAGCCACGGCAGGCGCAAGCTGACCGCGGGCGCGAGCAAGTATCTTTTCGACCCCAGCGCTGAAAGCCCCGGGCGCCGTTTCGGCGCGCAGCTCGCGGGCCAGTGTTGGTTGGGGGGCTCCAACACTGAGGGCAATGAGCATGGCATTCGATAGAAGATCGCCAGTACTGACTGAGTCGACCAAGCCGATTTCCTGCGCACGGTCGGCTCCGATAGGTGTGCCGGTCGAAATCATGACCAGCGCCAGGTCGATAGCGACAAGGCGGGGCAGGCGCACGGTGCCGCCCGCGCCCGGGATCAAGCCCAAGGTCACCTCGGGCAGACCCAGCTTCGCACCTGCGTCGGCGATGCGAGTGTGACAGGCCATGGCCAGCTCCAGACCGCCGCCGAGGGCGGTTCCGTGGATGGCTGCAACCCATGGCTTTGTCGCGGCTTCGATCCTCAGAAGGAGATCCGGGAGGTGCGGCTCCTTGGGAGGCTGGCCGAATTCACGGATGTCCGCACCAGCGACGAAAGTCCTGCCAGAGCAGATCAAAACCACGGCAGAAACATCTGGATCGCCTTCGGTGGCGTCAACCGCCTCCCAAAGACCCAGCCGCACTTGGTGGCTGACGGCGTTCACGGGCGGATTGTCGATTGTCACTATAGCGACGCAGCCGTCGCGATCGATCCGCACAACCATCACAGGCTCTCCGTAACGCAGCGCGTCAACGGGTGATCTGGATTGAACAGCCCGTCGATCACATCGAAATGGTGACACCCGGCATCACTCACAAGCGGGATATCCCACGCCTCCGCGATGAGAGCGGATTGGCGCAGGAATTCGGGCCGCTCAGCCGCGCCGACCCATGCGGTGGCCGCTGCGCCGGAGCGTGGCCTGTGCAGCGCGGGGCTTTCGGCGGCGGCTTCGGTCGGATCCAGCCCCAGCTTGGCATTCATCGAATGCAGTTGTAGCGGCCGCAGATCATGCAGCCCGCTTATCGACACGACTCGGGCAATGCGATCGGCAACCCCGACGGAAAGAGGGCTATCGTCGCACACCATGCGGGTGGCCAAATGTCCGCCGGCGGAATGACCCGACAAGAGAATGGGGCCGTCGACAAGACCGGCCGCATGGGAAACCGCCTGACCAATCTGCTTGGTGATCTGCCCAATGCGGGTTTCTGGCGCAAGCGTATAGCTTGGAAGGGCCACAGCCCAGCCGCGGGCAAGCGGCCCGGCGGCGAGATGAGACCAAAAGGATTTGTCGAAGGCCAGCCAAAAGCCGCCATGGATGAACACGGCGAGGCCGCGGGCGGGGCCGTCGGGGAGAAATAGATCAAGTCGTGCACGCGGCGCTTCGCCATAGACAATGTCGGTTTGTCCTTTTGCGGTCGAACGAAAGGCACTTGCCGCCGCTTGCCAATGGTCAGGATAGCCTTCTCCGCCAGGGATATGGGCCGCGTTGGCGAAGGCGTCTTCCCAGTCGATGCCGGAAATGTCGGTTTCGGAAAGAGGGGCAATGCTGTTCATTCGGCTGCCGTTTCACACGTTTGACCTTTTGAAACGGCTATCATTCAGACTTAGATATTTCAAGCTTGAAGTAAATTCCGACTCTGCTTAGGCTAAATCCATAATCTGGGGCCATGCCCTGGAGGATCGTGCCGAAAGGGAGGGCCTGTCATGCGTGTCGCTTGTCTCGGAGGAGGGCCAGCTGGGCTGTATTTCGCCATCTCGATGAAGCTGCGGGATCCCTCGCACGAGGTTGTTGTTATCGAGCGAAACCGCGCCAACGACACCTTCGGTTGGGGTGTGGTGCTGTCCGACGATGCGCTGGAAAACCTGGAAAAGAACGATCCCGTAAGTGCCCGCTCTATCCGCGATCACTTTGCCTATTGGGATGACATCGCGGTTGTCCACAATGGGGTCCGCACAGTCTCGGGCGGCCACGGCTTTGCCGGGATCGGACGCAAGCAAATGCTGGTATTGTTGCAGGAGCGCGCGCGCGAGCTAGGTGTCGAGATGCGCTTCGAGACCGAATTCGAAAATGCCGAAGCCTACCGCAAAGACTTTGATCTCGTGGTCGCGGCCGATGGAATTAACTCGCGCGTTCGCAACGAATACGTCGAACATTTCCGCCCCGATATTGATGTTCGGGAATGCAAGTTCGTCTGGCTCGGGACGAACCAGAAATTCGACGACGCATTCACCTTCATCTTCGAGAAAACCGAACACGGCTGGGTCTGGGCGCACGTCTATCAATTCGATGCCGACACAGCGACCTTTATCGTCGAATGCCAGCAGGATACCTGGGACCGCTGGGGCTTTGAGCGGATGTCCAAAGAGGAAACGGTCGAGACTTGCCGCAAGATCTTTGCAGCGCATCTGGGCGGCCATGAGCTCAGGTCAAATGCCGCGCATTTGCGTGGCTCTGCTGTGTGGATGAATTTCCCGCGTGTAATCTGCCAGACGTGGCACCACAAGAACGTGGTGCTCATGGGCGATGCGGCTGCGACAGGGCATTTTTCGATCGGATCCGGATCGCGGCTGGCGTTCGACAGTGCGATTTCGCTAGCCGCTTTTCTCCATTCCGAACCGACGATGGAAGCGGCCTTCGAACGCTATCAGGAAGAACGGCGGCTCGAGGTCTTGCGCCTGCAGTCGGCGGCGCGCAACAGCCTTGAATGGTTCGAGCAGGTTGAACGCTATCTGGATCTCGATCCGGTGCAATTTGCCTATTCCCTTCTGACACGGTCGCAGCGGATATCGCACGAAAACTTGCGCCTGCGGGATCCAAAGTGGCTCGAGGGTGCTGAGCGATGGTTCCAGACCCGCTCGGGCGTTGCCGAAACCGCCCCGGTTCGCGCGCCGATGTTTGCGCCGTTCCGTCTTCGCGAGATGGCGCTGAAAAACCGGATCGTCGTTTCGCCTATGGCGCAGTATAAGGCCGAGGACGGCTGCCCGAATGACTGGCACCTCGTCCACTACGGCGAGAGGGCCAAGGGCGGCGCTGGGCTCGTCTATACGGAAATGACATGCGTTTCGCCCGAAGGGCGGATCTCTCCGGGGTGCCCGGGCCTTTACGACCCTGAACACGAGGCGGCTTGGCGACGGCTGACCGCGTTTGTGCATGGACAGACCGACGCCAAAATATGCTGCCAGATCGGACACGCGGGCCGAAAGGCTTCGACGCGCGTGGGCTGGGAAGGCGACAACAAACCTCTGAAAGAAGGTAATTGGCCGATCATGGCGCCCTCGTCGCTACCGTGGTCAAACGAAAACCAGATCCCGCGCGAAATGACCCGCGCCGACATGGATCTGGTCCGCGATCAGTTCGTTGCGGCAGCGGAAATGGCCGAACGTGCCGGTTTTGACATGATCGAACTTCACGCGGCGCATGGCTATCTTTTGTCGTCGTTTATCTCGCCGCTGTCGAACAGGCGCACCGATGAATACGGTGGCAGCTTGGATAATCGTTTGAGTTTTCCGCTCGAGGTCTTTGCAGCCATGCGGGCCGTTTGGCCCGCGGCCAAGCCGATGTCGGTCCGGATTTCGGCCCATGACTGGGTCGGCGAAGGCGGCGTGACCCCTGAAGACTCGGTCGAGATTGCCCGTGCGTTCCACGCTGCGGGCGCCGATATCATCAACGTAAGCGCAGGCCAGACCAGCGCAGCGGCAAGGCCCGTCTATGGCCGGATGTTCCAGACCCCATTCAGCGATCGGATCCGCAATGAAACCGGCATCGCCACCATGGCGGTGGGCAACATCTACGAGGCCGACCATGCCAATTCGATCCTGATGGCAGGGCGGGCCGATCTTGTGGCGGTCGGACGCCCGCATCTGACCGATCCGTATTGGAGCCTGCACGAAGCGACACGGATTGGCGATCGCCATGGCGAGTGGCCCTTGCCGTACTTTTCGGGTCGGGACCAGTCCTGGCGTCTGGCGGACCGAGAAGCAGAGGCGATCCGAGTATGAGCGTCGCAGGAAGACACATTGTAATAACCGGTGGTGGGACCGGTGTGGGGCGGGCAGTGGCCGTCGCTTTTGCCCATGCCGGCGCGAAGGTGACGGTCATTGGCCGCCGCGAGGGCCCGCTGCGCGAAGTGGCCGGTCAGCACAAGTTCATTGGTTGGGTAAGCTGTGACGTGAGCGATCCGGAGGCGATGGGTGCTGCTTTTCGGCAGGCTCGTGGGCTGAACGGTCCGGTTTCGGTTGTCGTTGCCAACGCAGGCGCTGCCGAAAGCGTGCCGTTCCAGAAAATGACGCCAGAGCATTTGCAGGCGATGCTTTCGGTGAATCTGGGTGGCGTAGTCAATGCCTGGCAAGCGGCGCTTCCGGACATGAAATCGGAAGGCTGGGGGCGGCTGATCGCCGTGGCTTCGACCGCCGGACTCAAGGGATATGCCTATGTTTCGGGATATGTCGCTGCAAAGCATGCGGTTGTCGGGCTGACCCGCTCGCTGGCTCTTGAATTGGCGAGCACTGGCATAACGGCCAACGCAATTTGCCCGGGCTACATCGAAACCCCGATGCTCGATCGGTCGATCACCAATATCGTCGAGAAGACCGGCATGACAGAAGAGGCCGCCCGCACCAGCCTGATGGCTGGCAATCCGCAGCGGCGGTTCGTTCAACCTGACGAAGTGGCCGGAACCGCGCTTTGGCTGTGTTCAGACGCGGCGCGCTCGGTGAATGGGCATACGCTTTCGATTTCGGGTGGCGAGATATGACAACCAGACCCGCAGAGACCCACCGGGCAGAGCCGCTGTCAAAATCGCGGCTGCGGCTGTGGTTGAAGCTGCTCAAGACATCGGGGCTTGTCGAGGAAGAGTTGCGCCGCCGTATGCGGGCGGAGTTGGGCACCACCTTGCCGCGCTTTGACGTCATGTCGGCTCTGTCGAGGTCGCCTGACGGCCTTAAGATGAGCGAAATCTCTCGGCGCTTGCGCGTGTCCAACGGCAACATAACGGGGATCGTCGATAAACTGACCGAAGAAGGCATCGCCCTTCGGGTGGCGATGCCCGGTGATCGGCGCGCCAATTTGGTGCGGCTCACGCCGAAGGGACGTAAGGTCTTTGCTGAGCACGCCGGCAGACATGAAGCTTGGGTCGACGAGATTTTAGCCGAGCTGAATGCAGACGATGTGGCGGGCATGGTGCTGCGCCTCGATCACTTGCTCGATGCGATTGAAAGGGCGAACTGAGATGCGCAGTAACACCACTCATTTCAAATGTCGGATCGAAGACGGAGTAGCCCAGCTGGCGCTCGACCGGCCAGACCGCAAAAATCCACTGACCTTCGAAAGCTACGCCGAACTTCGGGACTGGTTTCGAGAACTGTCCTACGACGACGGGGTAAAGGCCGTGATAATAGGCCCCAACGGCGGCAATTTCAGCTCTGGGGGAGATGTACACGACATAATAGGTCCGCTCACCAGAATGAACATGAAGGATCTTCTTGCCTTCACCCGCATGACCGGCGATCTGGTCAAGGCCATGATCGGCTGCGGCAAGCCCATCATCGCGGCCGTGGACGGGGTATGCGCGGGGGCGGGGGCGATCATTGCGATGGCGTCGGATCTGCGGATTGCCGCGCCTGAGGCCAAGGTCGCCTTCCTGTTCAACCGCGTCGGCCTGGCTGGATGCGATATGGGCGCCTGTGCGATCTTGCCCCGGATCATCGGGCAGGGGCGGGCGGCCGAGCTCCTCTATTTTGGCAGATCTATGTCTGCGGACGAAGGCGAACGTTGGGGGTTCTTCAACCGGATTGTATCGCAAGCCGAATTAATGACCACGGCGCAAGACATGGCCGCGCGCATCGCGTCAGGGCCCGGCTTTGCGAACATGATGACCAAGACAATGTTGGCGCAAGAATGGTCGATGGGCCTTGAGCAGGCGATCGAAGCCGAGGCCCAGGCGCAGGCGATTTGCATGCAGGGGCAGGATTTCCGCCGAGCCTACGATGCCTTCGTCGCCAAAGAAAAACCGGTATTCAGGGGGGACTGATGGTGGATCGTAGTTTCCTTAGCTGGCCTTTCTTCGAAGATCGGCATCGCAATCTCGCTGCGGAGCTGGATGATTGGGCCACCAAATCGCTGGGCCGGATCGACCATCAGTGCGTAGATTCGGCCTGCCATGTCCTGGTTTGCGACATGGGCAAGGCTGGATGGCTTCGTCATACCGGAGCGCCCGGAGACGAAAAGCTGGATGTCCGGACGCTATGCCTGATCCGCGAAACCCTTGCGCGACATGACGGTCTGGCAGACTTCGCCTTCGCGATGCAGGGTTTGGGGACCGGAGCAATCTCGCTGTTTGGCACTGCCCATCAGCAGGATGAATGGTTGCCGCAAACACGCTCTGGACGCGCCATTTCCGCCTTTGCGCTGACCGAGCCGCAATCTGGTTCAGATGTGGCCAATTCCTCGATGACGGCCCAGCGGGACGATAATTTCTATGTCCTGAACGGCGAGAAAACCTGGATTTCGAACGGCGGCATTGCAGACGTCTATACTGTGTTCGCTCGAACCGGAGAGGGCAGCGGGGCAAAAGGCCTTTCTGCGTTCATCGTGCCAGCCAACGTTGCCGGCCTCGAGATCGCCGAGCGGCTGCATACGATCGCTCCGCATCCCTTGGCCACTCTGCGATTTACCGATTGCAGGGTGCCTGCATCTGCCCTGATCGGCGCGCCAGGGGAGGGCTTCAAGATTGCCATGTCGGTTCTGGACGTTTTTCGATCGACAGTCGCCGCCGCGGCCCTTGGCTTTGCCCGCCGCGCGCTCGACGAGGCCCTTGCACGTGTCACTTCCCGACAGGTGCAAGGTGCCCCGTTGATCAACCTTCAGATGGTGCAAGGGCATATTGCCGAAATGGCACTGGATGTAGATGCCTCGGCGCTGCTGACCTACCGTGCCGCTTGGGCCAAAGACATGGGCGCACCCCGGGTCACGCGCGAGGCGGCGATGGCAAAGCTCTATTCCACCGAGGCGGCGCAGCGGGTCATCGACAGTGCTGTACAGCTCCACGGTGGCGATGGCGTCAGATCCGGCCATACCGTGGAAAAGCTCTACCGCGAAATCCGTGCCCTACGCATCTACGAGGGTGCGTCGGACGTTCAGCGCGTGGTGATCGCCCGACAGACACAGGCTAACATGTGAGGAACCCTGAATGCTTGGACACTCAGCTCATATCGATACCTTCGCTCGTGAGAATCTACCGCCTTCGAACAGCTGGCCGGACCTGTTGCTTGATGGTTTTGAATATCCCGACCGTTTGAATGCAGGTGTCGAACTGACGGATGCCATGGTTGCCAAAGGGTTTGGCGATCACACTGCTCTGATCGGCAATGGACGGCGGCGCACTTATAAAGAGCTGGCCGACTGGACCAATCGTTTGGCTCATGTGCTGGTTGAAGATTTGGGTGTTAGGCCAGGAAACCGGGTTTTGATCCGATCGGCCAATAATCCGGCTATGGTTGCTTGCTGGCTGGCGGCAACCAAGGCGGGCGCCGTTGTTGTCAATACGATGCCAATGCTGCGTGCGGGCGAATTAGCCAAATATGTCGAGAAGGCCCAGATCGCCCACGCCCTCTGCGATAGCCGCCTGATGGAAGAGATGACGGCCTGCGCCGCCATTTGCTCGGGCCTAACGTCAGTCACGGCCTTCGATGGGACATCGAACCACGATGCAGAACTGGACCGGTTGGCGCTTGAAAAGCCCGTGCGGTTTGACGCTGTGCAGACAAGTCAGGACGACGTGGCGCTGATTGGTTTTACCTCGGGCTCTACGGGCGATCCCAAAGGCACCATGCATTTCCACCGCGATCTGATGATTATCGCAGATGGCTACGCCCGCGAGGTGTTGGGCGTCACGCCAGACGATGTGTTCGTTGGCTCGCCGCCGCTAGCGTTCACCTTTGGGCTTGGCGGACTGGCCGTGTTTCCACTGCGCTTTGGGGCTGCCGCGACCCTTTTGGAAAACGCGTCGCCGCCCAACATGGTCGAGATTATCCAGAAATACCGCGCAACGGTGTGTTTCACTGCTCCGACGGCTTATCGCGCGATGATGCGTGCGATGGACGAAGGCGCCGACCTTTCCAGCCTGCGCGCTGCGGTTTCGGCAGGGGAGACATTGCCGGGCCCGGTCTATGACGAATGGATGGCAAAGACCGGCAAGCCAATGCTGGATGGGATCGGGGCGACAGAATTGTTGCATATCTTTGTGACAAACCGGTTCGAGGATCACCGACCCGCCTGCACCGGTAAGCCCGTCGCAGGATACCAAGCCAAGGTTGTTGGCCCCGACGGGACCGAACTGCCCCGGGGCGAGCCGGGCCGTATGGCCGTACGCGGCCCGACCGGTTGCCGCTATCTATTTGGAGAGCGCCAGGCTGAATATGTGCAGGACGGCTGGAACATCACGGGCGACACATTCGTTCAGGATGAGGAGGGGTATTTCCATTTCGCGGCGCGCAACGACGACATCATCCTGTCGGCTGGTTACAATATTGCCGGCCCCGAGGTCGAGGCTGCGCTCTTGTCCCACGACGCGGTTGCCGAATGTGCGGTTATTGGCGTTTCGGATGCGGATCGGGGCCAAATTGTTCAAGCCCATATAGTGCTCGGTCCGGGCGAGGTGGCGAGTGAGGCAATGGCCAAGAAGCTTCAAGACCATGTGAAGGCAGTAATCGCACCATACAAATATCCGCGCTCGGTCGTGTTTGCGAAATCGCTGCCCAAAACTGCGACCGGCAAGATCCAGCGATTCAAATTGAGAACTCCGTCGTGATCAGCTTGCCCCGTAATTCAGGGGTCGGTTTGGCCCTTGCCACCGGACATGGTTGGTCGTCCTCTGTGGCCAAGAGCCGGCGGCCGGAGATTGGATTAGTGTTGCTGCGCAATCGGACGTATCGGATCAAATTAGGGGCTTTATGAAAGATGGCGCTGCGCTTCACCTTCGACCAGAAAGTGCTGTTCAAACACTGTGACCCCGCAGGCATCGTGTTCTTCCCGCGCTATTTCGAGATGATCAACGACTGCGTCGAACATTTCTTTGACGAGGTGCTGGCGTGGCCATTTGAAGATCTCCTGAAAACAGAGGGTGTGCCGACTGCGGAAATCTCAACCCGATTTCTAGCGCCAAGCCGCCATGGAGATCGTCTCGGCTTCACGATGACGATCACAAGGGTCGGTCGCTCGGCTCTGGGTTATCGGATTGACGCGACCTGCGATGGTGAAAAACGTTTTGAGGCCGAGGCAACGCTCGTCCATGTGGACGGGAACGGCAAGCCAGCCGCATGGCCAAAGGCCATAAGCGAGAAATTGAGAGAGGACGTATCATGACACATCGGATCATTCAGCCGGAAGGTTGGCTGCCTGCGAAGGGCTATGCCAACGGTGTTCTGACGCGGGACGGCACATTGCATATTGGCGGCCAGATTGGTTGGGATGAAAGCAAACGCTTCGCGGCAAACGATTTCGTTGGCCAAATGCGACAGGCACTCAAGAATATCGCCGCGATTGTTTCGGCGGCGGGCGGGCAGGTGACGGACGTGACCCGCATGACATGGTTTGTGACAGACAAGAAAGAATATCTGTCGAGTCAGGCAGAGGTTGGAGCCGCCTATAGAGAAGTCTTTGGGAAGCATTACCCAGCGATGTCGATGGTCGTTGTCGCTGGCCTTGTAGAGGATGAGGCCTTGGTCGAGATCGAGGCGACGGCGCATTTGTCATGACCAGGCGGGTCTTTATCTGCGATTATCAGCGCACGCCAATCGGCCGCTACGGCGGCGCCTTGGCACAGGTTCGAGCGGATGATCTGGCCACTTTTCCCGTTGTCGCTCTCATGGGGCGCAACCCCTCTTTGGATTGGGCCAAGCTGGATCAAGTGGTGATGGGCGCTGCCAATCAAGCAGGAGAAGACAACCGCAATCTGGCGCGCATGGTTGTCCTGCTGTCGGGCCTGCCTGAAACGGTCGCAGCGCATACGGTCAACCGGCTTTGTGCCTCGGGGATGGACGCGGTGATCGCCGGAGCGCGGCAGATTCAGTGCGGCGAAGGGGATCTGATCATCGCCGGCGGTTCCGAGAGTATGAGCCGCGCCCCCTTCGTCATGCCAAAGGCGGCCGCCGGCTTTTCTCGCAACGCCGAACTTCACGACACCACGATCGGCTGGCGCTTTGTAAACAAAGCTATCGTGGAACGGTTCGGCATCGACAGTATGCCCGAGACCGCCGAAAACGTCGGCGAGGAGTTTGGCATTTCCCGCGCGGATCAGGATGTCTTCGCCCTTTCCAGTCAAGAAAAAGCGTCCCGCGCATTTGCGGCCGGACGTCTTGCGATGGAAATCTCAGCCGTGGCGGCCCCGCAAAATAGGGGGGGCACGGTTTCGGTCGAGGTGGATGAGCATCCTCGCCCGACTAGCTTGGAAAAATTGGCCGCACTGCCAACGCCTTTCCGCATGGGAGGAAGCGTGACCGCCGGCAATGCGTCGGGCGTGAATGATGGGGCGGCAGCGATCCTGTTGGCGTCGGAAGACGCTGTGGCTCAGTACGGACTCTCGCCCTTGGCTGAGTACCTCGGCGCAGCCAGCGCCGGTGTGCCGCCACGCGTCATGGGCGTCGGGCCGGTTCCCTCGACTCGCGCATTAATGGATCGACTGAACCTGTCGATCAGCGATTTTGATGTGATCGAGCTGAACGAAGCCTTCGCGTCTCAGGCGATTGCCGTTTGCCGCGAGCTTGGCATCGATCCGCAGAGCCCCGTGCTCAACCCCAATGGCGGAGCAATTGCGCTAGGTCATCCTCTGGGGATGACAGGAACGCGCCTAATCGGAACCGCCGCGCTTGAGCTGGCAACGAATGGAGGCGGCCTCGCTCTTTGCACCCTATGTGTCGGTGTGGGGCAGGGCGTTTCTGTCGCCCTTAAAGGTTTAAGCTAGGCCGGAAGTAGGCCTAGCGGTCCAACGTCGCATGAAGCGGGGCAGGGCGCGGCCCAAGCCTCAAATCTGTTCCGCACAGGTTCACGCAACTGTAGGCAAACTGAGACTAGTTCGAATTGTTCTGCCAGCACATCAAAGCTGAAGACGCTGCGTACCATCTTGCCCGTGCCGCGAAAGGCGCGGACAATCGCCATCGTGATTTTGGCAAGGGAGAAAAACATGATTGGTTCGATGATGCGTCAGGAACTCTTAATCAGCGACCTGATCGTTCATGCGGGCAAGTATCACGCCGATACCGAGATCGTCAGCCGCGAGACAACTGGCGTGATCAATCGAACCTGCTGGGGCGAAGTCGCTGCGGCGTCGCTCAAGCTCGCCTCGGCGCTGGAAACGCTCGGCCTCGAGCGCGGGGATCGGATCGCCACTTTGGCATGGAACAATCATCGTCACCTCAAGATCTGGTTTGCCGTGTCGGGTGGCGGATATGTCTGCCACACGCTGAACCCGCGGCTTCACCCCGAGCAATTCGTCTTTATCTGCAACGATGCAGGCGACAGGGCGATCTTCTTTGACAAGACGTTCATGCCATTGATCGTCGCGACCCGCTCGGCTCTGAAGTCGATGAATACCTTTATCTGCATGGGCGAGCGGGATGAGGATGTCCTCAAAGCGATCCCTGATGCAGTCTTCTTTGATGAACTGATCGAGATGGGCAAAGAAGACTACGCCTGGCCGCAGCTCAATGAGGATACGGCGTGCTCGCTTTGTTATACTTCCGGAACGACAGGCAGCCCCAAGGGCGTGCTCTATTCCCACCGCTCAACGCTGCTTCATACATTCGCGATCTCGCTGCCGGATTCGATGGCGCTGTCGTCGCGCGAAACGATCCTTCCTGTGGTGCCGATGTTCCATGCCAATGCCTGGGGCATTCCCTATGCGGCGGCGATGACCGGCGCCAAACTGGTGATGCCGGGGCCGGGGCTCGACGGTGACAGCCTACTTGGCCTGATCGATAGTGAAAAAGTCTCTCTCGCGCTCGGCGTGCCGACGATTTGGATGCTACTTCTCGCGGCCGCTGCCAAGTCCGGCTCAAAGATGGAAAGCCTAAAGCGCAACGTGATCGGCGGGTCTGCCGCTGCGCCGTCGATGATCGCGACCTTCCGCGACAAGTATGGCTGCGACACGATCCATGCCTGGGGTATGACTGAAACCTCGCCGCTTGGCACCGCCAACTTGCCCAAAGGCAAGCATAGCGATCTCGATGCCGATACGAGGGCGCTGCTACGTCATAGCCAAGGCCGCCCGCCCTTTGGTATTGATCTGCGGATCGTCGACGATGAAGGGAATATCCTGCCTCATGATGGCAAGGCGCAGGGCGCTTTGCAGGTCAAGGGTCACTGGGTTGTCGACACCTATTTCGGCAAGGACAAGTCTTCGCTGACTGAGGACGGCTGGTTCGATACGGGAGATGTCTCGACCATCGATGCCGACGGCTACATGACGATCCGCGACCGAACCAAAGACATCATCAAATCTGGCGGTGAGTGGATCTCGTCTGTCGAGCTCGAGAATATCGCGGTTTCGCATCCGGGCCTCGCCATGGCAGCCGCGATTGGCGCCAGTCATCCCAAGTGGGACGAGCGCCCGATCATTATCGCAGTCAAACGGGAAGGACAGGATCCGACAGAAGCCGAGATTGTCGCGCATTTCGAAGGCAAGGTCGCCAAGTGGCAGATACCGGATGCCGTTGTCTTCACGGACGTTATTCCGCTGAATGCCACTGGCAAGATGCTCAAGAACGTCTTGCGTGACAAATTCGGCCATACGCTGATCGATCGGGGTTTGGCTTGATGAACAAGGCCACCAAGACCAAGCCAGCCGAGCCTTTGTGGGTTGCCGAATACGAACAGGCGCTCGCAGAGCTTGAAGCTGGCAAGGACGCCTGGGCGAATACGCCCATCGCCGAGCGGCTGACAATTCTTCAGGAAATGAAGGATTGCTTGATGACTGTCGCGGAAGGATGGGCGCTGACAGCGGCGCGCCACAAGTGGAGTAGCCCCCTGAAAGTGGTCCACCAACTGGGATAGATTGTCCCAAAAATTGGAGGATCAGCGATGGCTGGGAAACGAGAGAAGCCCGAAGAGATCGTATCGAAGCTTCGGCAGGTTGAAGTGCTGCAAGGTCAAGG
>JAURFB010000030.1 GCA_030827165.1 Marivivens sp. | reverse complement strand
CGCTCAAACATGGCGTGACGGTCGCCAACGCGCCGGGCACGATCGACAGTGATTATCGCGGTCCGCTGGGCGTGATCCTTGTGAACCTCGGGGCCGAGCCTTTCCACATCGCCCACGGTGACCGGATCGCGCAGCTGATCGTGGCGCCCGTGGTGCAGGCGGGGTTCGACCTTGCCGAGAGCCTTGATGACACCGCGCGCGGCGCGGGCGGCTTCGGCTCGACAGGGGTTGGCCGATGATCCTCGTTTTCGCCATTGCCGCCGTCTTGTGGGGGATCGGCATGGCAATGGGTGCGCCACATCGCGCCCGGTGGACGATGATCGGTATCCTTGTGGCGGCGGTTATCCTGGAGCACCTCGTCCTGCCCGATGGCCACCCGCTGCGGCAGGCGACGGGGGGCGATCTGCGGCTTTGGCTCTTGCTGCTCGGTTTTGCCGTGCTGGCCTATGGCTATCGCTTCATCCTGCGGCGCCTGCGCGAAAGGGCGCGTGCGCCCGAGCCCGCGCCCGAGCGGACCGGCACCTTCAGCGAGACGGAACTGCACCGCTATGCCCGCCACATGATCATGCGCGAGATCGGCGGCGTAGGGCAGAAACGGCTGAAAGAGGCGAAGGTCTTGGTTGTCGGGGCCGGCGGCCTTGGCTCGCCCGCGCTTCTCTATCTCGCGGCGGCGGGGGTCGGCTCGATCGGGGTGATCGACGATGATGTGGTTGACGGGACGAACCTTCAGCGGCAGGTGATCCACACAGACGACCGGATCGGCACGGCCAAGGTCCTCTCAGCCGCCAAGGCGATGACCGACCTCAATCCTTTCATCAAGGTCTTTCCGATCCAGTCCAGGCTGACCCGCGAGAACGCGGAAAGCGCCATCGCGCCCTATGATATCGTCCTCGACGGGACCGACAATTTCGACACCCGCTATCTTGTCAACGAGACCTGCGTGCGGTTGAAAAAGCCGCTCATTTCGGCCGCGATCACCCAATGGGAAGGGCAGATCAGCCTCTATGACCCCGCGCGCGGCGCGCCGTGTTATCAATGCGTCTTTCCCGAGGCTCCCGCGCCCGGCCTTGCGCCAAGCTGCGCGGTGGCGGGGGTGGCGGGGCCATTGCCGGGGGTTGTCGGATCGATGATGGCGCTTGAGGCGGTGAAGGAAATCACTGGTGCGGGCGAGGGGCTGCGCGGGCGGATGATGATCTATGACGGGCTCTATGCAGAGACCCGCGTGATGAAACTTGCCCGCCGCTCCGATTGCCCGATTTGCGGTCTGGAACATGGGATGCGTGAGGGTTAGCTTCTCCGCAGCAAGGAGACACCCACGAATGACCAATCCGCTTTTGCAAGAGTGGCAGACACCCTTTGGCCTGCCGCCGTTCGACATCCTCAAGGACGAAGACTTCGGCTCCGCCGTCGATGCCGCGCTGATCGAGGCCCGCGCCGCCATCGCCGCCATCACGGGCAACACAGACGAGCCGACTTTCGCCAATACCATCGAGGCGCTCGAGCTGGCCGACGAGCATCTGAGCGCCATTCTGGGCGCCTTCTATGCCCTTGCGGGTGCCGACAGCAATCCCGCCCGCGAGGCGCTTCAGCGCGAGTTTGCGCCGAAGCTCTCGGCTTATGGCTCTGAAGTTGCCTCCAACGCCGCGCTCTTCGCGCGGATCGAGGCGCTTTGGCAGAGGAAGGACGGTTTGGGCCTTTCGGACGAGCAATCGCGCGTTCTGATGTTGACGCGGCGCGGCTTTGTCCGCTCGGGGGCGCTTCTGGAAGGGGCAGAGGCCGAGCGGCTGAAAGAGGTGAAATCGCGCCTCGCGGTCCTCGGCACGCAGTTCACCCAGAACCTTCTCGCTGACGAGCGCGGCTGGTTCATGGCCCTGGGCAAGGACGATCTTGTGGGCCTTCCCGATTTCGTCGTTCAGGCGGCCGAGGCGGCAGGCGAGGAAAAGGGCGCAGGCGGGCCGGTGGTGACGCTGTCGCGGTCGATCATCGTGCCGTTCCTGCAATTCAGCCCGCGCCGCGCGCTGCGCGAGAAGGCTTATGAGGCCTGGGTTGCCCGAGGGGCGAATGGCGGCGAGACTGACAACCGCGGCATCGCGGCGGAAACGCTCAGGCTTCGCGCCGAGCGGGCCAACCTTTTGGGATACGAGACCTTCTCGGACTACAAGCTTGAAACCGAAATGGCCGGAACGCCCGGCGCGGTGCGTGATCTTCTGATGCGGGTTTGGGAGCCCGCGAAGAAATCCGCTCTGGCTGATGCCATAGTTCTTGAGGGAATGCTTCATGCGGACGGGTTCGCCAGCCCGCTTCAGGCTTGGGACTGGCGCTATTATTCGGAAAAGCGGCGCAAGGCCGAGCATGATCTCGACGAGGCGGAGATCAAACCCTATTTCCAGCTTGACCGGATGATCGAGGCCGCCTTTGCCTGCGCGGGCCGCCTCTTCGGGCTTGAGTTCGCCCCGGCGGAAGGCCCCTTCTATCATCCCGATGTGCGCCACTGGGCCGTGACGCGGAATGGCGAGCACGTCGCCCTTTTCGTGGGCGATTATTTCGCGCGCGGCTCCAAGCGGTCGGGCGCGTGGTGCTCTGCCATGCGCGCCCAGCAGCGGCTTTCGGGCGATGTGCGGCCGATCGTTGTCAACGTCTGCAACTTTGCCAAGCCGGGTGCGGGCGATCCCGCGCTTCTGTCCTATGACGATGCGCGCACGCTGTTCCACGAGTTTGGCCATGCGCTGCATCAGATGCTGTCGAACGTGACCTATGAATCGATTTCCGGCACCAGTGTCGCGCGCGACTTCGTCGAACTGCCCAGCCAGCTTTACGAGCATTGGCTCGAGGTGCCCGAGGTTCTTTCGGAGTTTGCCACCCACGCCGAAACCGGCGCGCCGATGCCCAAGGCGCTGCTCGACCGGCTGTTGGCGGCGACGACCTACGACATGGGGTTCCAGACGGTCGAGTTTGTCTCATCGGCACTGGTCGATCTGGCTTTCCACGATGGCCCGCCGCCTGCCGATCCGATGCAGAAACAGGCCGAGGTTCTCGAAGAGATCGGGATGCCCCAAGCCATCCGGATGCGCCACGCCACCCCGCATTTCGCGCATGTTTTCACCGGCGACGGCTATTCCAGCGGCTACTACAGCTACATGTGGTCGGAAGTGATGGACGCCGATGCCTTCGCGGCATTCGAGGAAGCGGGCGATCCCTTCGATGCCGCGCTGGCGGCCAGCCTTGAGAAAAACATCCTCTCGGCAGGCGGTTCGGAAGATGCGGCGGATCTGTATACGCGCTTTCGCGGGCGGATGCCGGGGGTCGAGCCTTTGCTCAAGGGGCGCGGGCTCTTGGACGTCCCCTAATCGTCGCCGGGATCCCCGAGCGGATCCTTGTGAATGAGCACATCGGCGTTGGGATAGGCCGCGATGATCGCGCGGCGCAGCCCGGCGCCGATGGCATGGGCCTCGGTCAGGGTCTGATCGCCGTCGAGCTCGATATGAAGGTTGACGAAAACGCGGCTGCCGGCCTGACGGCTTTTCAGATCATGAAAGCCGTGGACGCCCGGAAAGCTTCCGGCGATTTCAGCAATCCCCGCCAGCATCTTGGGGTCGGCCCGCCTATCCATCAAGGCATCCCATGCCGCCTTGCCGATGCGGATCGCGCCGAAGGCCATGAAAAGCGCGGCGCCTATGGCGACGATCGAATCGATCTGCGCCAGCCCGAACCGCGAAGAGGCATAAAGGGCGACGACCGCCCCGATGTTGGGGACCATGTCGCCGACATAGTGAAGGCTGTCAGCCGCGACGACCTTGTTGCCCGTTTTCACCGCGACGCGCCGCTGCCACAAGACGAGGGCGCTGGTGATGGCAATTGCAAAGACGACAACTGCGATGCCTTTTTCCTCTTGGCGGGGCAGGGCCATGTCGCCCGCCAATAGGCGCATGACAGCGGCGACCGTGATGACGCCTGCCGAAACGATGATGAAAAGCGATTGCGCGAGCGCGGCGAGGTCTTCGGCCGAGGTATGGCCGAAGGCGTGATCCTCGTCGGCCGGTTTGGCGGCGTAGGCGATGGCGGTAAGACCGCCGAGCGACATCATCAGGTCCATCGCGCTGTCGGCCAGCGTCGCCGCGACGGAAAGTGCGCCGGTCTCGCTCAGCGCCCAGAGTTTGGCGATCACCAGGACGGAGGCAACCGCGACCGAGAAGATGCCAGCCGACAGGTTCAGGCGTGTGTGATCTGTGGCGTGCATATCGGCTCCGGTCGGGTGTCTGACGAGATTATTCGCGGATCTCGTCCGCGTCCACGCCCCAGAGCGCGGTCTTGAGCGCCCAGCCCTTGTAGCCGCCCGCCTCGATCTTGCACCAGTCAATCTCGCAGGCGGCGAGTAAGGCAATGACGCCCGGCTCGAACACCGCGACTTCCGGTGCGGCCGCCTCGGGGCGCGAGCGGACTGGCGTCTGGTCTTCATCGACCAGAACCGTGCGCTCGCCGGAGAGAAGCGTATAGTGGACCCAGCCGCCAAGCCCGTCTCGATCCACGAACCGCCGCCAATTCTCGTATTCGGCGATGATCTGAACCGGAAGGTCGGCGCGTTTGTAGATCCAGTCGATCCGATGCGTGAGCGACGGGCCGCGCCGGACGTTGGTCTCGGCGGATTTCAGCGAGACAAATCGCGGCAGCGGAAGGTTGGTCATAGGCCCGCGGCCCGGATCAGGGATGGCGTTTTCCTGTGCAAGCGCAAGGCCGCCCAGAAGACAGGCGACGGCCACCGCACCGACCCTCAGAAATTGCGCGAGCGACTTCATCGTCCTGCCCTTGATTGCTGCTCTTTGGCCTTGATCTCTCGGGTGCTCTTGTGCGCCGCGGCCTTGAAGGGCAATCTGCCACCAATGACCGGAATATGCAAAGTGCGGGAGAGTGTTTCATGCCAGGCAAGCAACTGAGTGTTGTCGTCACGCGACGGTTGCCGGAAGTGGTCGAAACCCGGATGAAAGAACTCTTCAACGTGACATTGCGTGAAGACGATGCCCCGATGACCCGCGAGCAGCTGGCCGCGGCGATGCAGGGGGCGGATGTTCTGGTGCCGACGCTCACCGATCTGATCGACCAGCGGCTCTTGGCGCAGGCGGGCGACAGGCTCAAGCTGATCGCTAATTTCGGGTCGGGCGTCGACCATATCGACGTCCATACCGCCCGCCAGCGGGGAATTCTCGTCTCCAACACGCCCGGCGTCGTCACCGAAGACACTGCCGACATGACCCTGGCGCTGCTGCTTTCCGTCACGCGGCGCATCCCCGAGGGGCTTGCCCTGATGCAAAGCGGCGAATGGGCCGGATGGGCGCCGACCGCCATGCTTGGCGGGCGGATCGCCGGGCGGCGCCTTGGCATCCTCGGCATGGGCCGGATCGGGCAGGCCGTGGCCAAGCGCGCTCGGGCCTTTGGAATGTCGGTCCATTACCACAACCGCAAGCGCCTGCGCCCCGAAATCGAGGATCAGGTCGACGCGACCTATTGGGAAAGCCTCGACCAGATGGTGAGCCGGGTCGACATCCTGTCGATCAATTGCCCGCACACCCCGGCAACATTTCACCTGATGAATGCCCGCCGCCTCAAGCTGATGAAGCCCTCCGCGGTGATCGTGAACACGAGCCGAGGCGAGGTGATCGACGAAAACGCCCTGACGCGGATGCTCCGCGCGGGCGACATCGCGGGGGCGGGCCTTGATGTGTTCGAGCGCGGCGCCGAGATCAACCCGCGCCTGCGCGAATTGCCCAATGTCGTCCTCCTGCCGCACATGGGCTCGGCCACGGTCGAGGGCCGCGCCGAGATGGGCGAGAAGGTCATCATCAACATCAAGACCTTCGCCGACAGCCACCGCCCGCCCGATCTGGTGGTGCCTGGGATGCTTTAGGGGCTGCGGCCACCTGTCACGCAAACGTGGCTTGTCGCGCGGATCGCGACGGCTAGTCTGGTCGCATGGGATTTCGCGCAATCGATCACTTCAGAACCGGCGTCTGGCTTGCATTGATCCTGGTGCTGGCCCTGACCGTGGTGGCCCAACATGGCCAGCCGGTTGTCCTGACGGGGGCGCATCATTCCCTTGGGCATAGCGATCCAGACGCCGCCGACGACGGCGACAGCGCCTGCCTCTTGGCCTGTATCACGTTCGTCGATGCGGTGCCGCCACTGCTGGCGTTGAAACCGGTCCTCGCCGGTGATCTGGCGGCGTTCCCCTGGGCCGTGCTCCTGATCGGACAAGACCTGGAATGGGCCGGCAGGCCGCCGTGGCGGCCCGCCCTCTGACGGTGCAGCCCTTTCCATTCCCGGCCCCCTTGGCCGAACCCCGAGGTTAGAATGACATATTCCCTTTCCCGGCGCGGCTTTCTTGCCGCCTCATCGGCAAGCCTTCTCGGCGCCGCCGTCCCGCTTGCCGGCCATGCCGCTCCCATCCCGCGCAGCCTTTTGGCCACCTCCCGCACCCTTGATATCGACGGCCGTGCCGCGACGGTGATGGGGCTTTTGAACGCAGCGGGCCAACCCGGCCTGGTCTTCGACGAAGGCGAGAGGTTTTCGGTTCGTCTGGAAAACCAGACCGGCCAATCGACCCTGATCCATTGGCACGGACAGATCCCGCCCAATGTTCAAGATGGCGTTCCCGATATGCCGGCGCCCATGCTCCGGCCCGGCGAGACGCGGGACTATGATTATGCCACCGCGCCCGGCACACATTGGATGCATGCGCATATCCCCTCTCACGAGATGCAGCTTCTGGCCGCGCCACTCGTGGTCCGCCGCGCTCAAGAGGCCGCGGAAGACCGGCAGGAAGTTGTCATGTTCCTCCACGATTTCTCGTTCCGCAGCCCGGAAGAGATCTTCGACGAGCTGGGCATCGTTGCCTCGGAAGGCCACGGGGTGGCAGGAATGTCGGGGATGTCGATGGGCGGAATGTCGGGCATGATGGATCACGGCGCGATGGGCGGAATGGACCTCAACGATATCGAGTTCGATGCCTATCTGGCCAATGACCGGACACTGGGCGATCCCGATGTGGTGGCGGTGGAGCCAGCAGGGCGCGTCCGCCTGAGGATCGTCAACGCGGCGGCGGCGACTGTCTTCTGGATTGATACAGGCGCCCTCGCAGCCGAGGTTGTCGCCGTTGACGGCCAGCCGATCGTGCCGGTGCGCGGCCGCCGCTGGGGCCTTGCCATGGCGCAGCGGATCGACCTGTTGATCGACCTGCCCGCCGGTGGGGGCGCCTGGCCCCTCCTGGCGCGGCGCGAAGGCGCGGCCGAGCAAACCGGGATCATCCTGGCCACCCCTGGCGCCGAGGTGCGCAAAATCGCGGGCAAGGCCGGAGCCACAGCGCCCGCCTTCGATCTGGATCTCTCGCAAGAGGCGATATTCCAGGCTGGCGGCCCGCTTGCGGCCCGGCCAGTGGACCGCGGCTATATGGTGATGCTGGGCGGATCGATGATGCCCTATAGCTGGTCCATCGACGGGCAAGTCTGGCCCGACCACCGGCCGGTCGCCTGCGGATCGGGCGAACGCGTCGAGATCATGTTTCACAACATGTCGATGATGGGCCACCCGATGCACCTTCACGGGCATCATTTTCAGGTGGTGGCGTTGAACGGTCGGGCGCTGGCCGGGGCGCTGCGGGATACGGTCTATGTCCCGCCGATGACCTCGGTCATCATCGCCTTCGATGCCGGCGAGCGCGCCGACTGGATGCTGCACTGCCACCATATGGCGCATCTGCAAAGCGGCATGATGACGGTCCTGCGCGTCGCCTGAACAGGGGGGCTCTGCCCCCGTCTCCTTGCGGAGACTCCCCCGGAGTATTTGAAGCCAAAAGAATCAGCCTTCTTTTGGCCGGAAATACTCTCGGGGGTGAATGCGGCCTGCCGCAGAGGGGGCAGACAGCCCCCTTGCCGCCGCAATGGCGACGCAAGTCGGTTTTGATCTGCGAGGCGTCGGCTGGCTCTCGCCTTGGCCCTCGCTTTGAGACAGATTGCGGGCAATTCATTTTACGGGAGTCGCGCGATGAAGACCCATGTCAAAGCTCTTGTCGTCGGCGGTGGCGCCATCGGCACCTCGATCGCCTATCACCTCGCCAAGGCGGGTTGGGAGGATGTGATGCTGCTGGAGCGGGACGAGCTGACCTCGGGCTCGACCTGGCACGCCGCGGGGCTTTTGCCACTGTTCAACATGGGGTATGCGACGACCCACATCCATAAATACTCTGTCGATTACTACAAGCAGCTCGAGGCCGAGACCGGTCTCAACGCCGGCTTCTATGTGGTGGGCAATCTGCGCATGGCCCAGTCGCAAGACCGGATGGACGAATTCATGCTTTATTCCTCCGTCGCGGAGACGGCGGATGTCTATCACGAGTTCCTGACGCCCGCGCAGATCAAGGAGCGCTGGCCGCTGGTGCGGACCGAAGACCTCAAGGGCGCGCTGTTCCACCCGCAGGACGGCTACATCAACCCGGCCGATGTGACCATGGCGATGGCCAAGGGCGCGCGCCAGCGCGGCGTGATAATCGAGCGGAAGTGGCAGGTCGACGGTTATGTCTGGACAGGTTCGGACTGGCGCGTAACCTGCACCAAGATGGTCGAGAAGGGCGGCAACCTTCTGCCCTCGGACGAGCAGGTCGTCATCACCGCCGAGCACGTCGTCACCGCAACCGGCAACCACGCCCAGCGCACCGCCAAGCTTTTGGGCCTGCGCATTCCCGCGATTCCCGTCGAGCATCAGTATATCGTCACCGAGCCCGATCCCGAACTGGTGGCCTATCGCGAGGCGGGCAATCCGCAGCATCCGGTTCTGCGCGACGCCGACGCCAAGTGGTATGTCCGCGAAGAGCGCGGCGGCTGGATCCTTGGCCCCTATGAGCGGGGCGCTCCGGCCCGGTTCGAATACGGTGTGCCCGACAGTTTCCGCGCCGACCTTTTCCCGCTCGATCTGGAGCGGATCGAAGAGGAATACATGTCGATGATCCACCGCATCCCGTCGTCCGAGACGGTGGGTCTGAAGGACGATTTCAACGGCCCGATCTGCTATACGCCCGATGGCAACCCGCTTGTCGGCCCCGCGCCGGGGCTGCGGAACATGTGGCTGGCCGAGGGCTTCAGCTTCGGCATCACCGCCGCAGGTGGCACCGGCTATTACCTTGCCCAGATGATGGTCGAGGGCGAGGCCGAGATCGACATGGCGAGCCTGGATCCCAAGCGCTATGGCGCGTGGATGACGACCGAATACGGGGCGCGCAAGAACGAAGAGTGCTATGAGCACGTCTATATCCTCCACCACCCCGATGAAGAGCGCGAGGCCTGCCGGCCCTTGCGCACGGCGCCGGTCTATGACCGCCAGAAGGCTCTGGGCGCGCAGTTCGGGCAGGTGAACGGCTGGGAACGGCCCAACTATTACGGGCCCCTTGATGCCGCAGAGGATTTCGATCACCACACCCGCAGCTTCCGGCGTGGCGGCTGGTGGCGCTATGCGGTCGAAGAAGCCAAGGCGATCCGCGAGGGCGTCGGCCTGATCGACGCGACCGCCTTTACCAAGCACGTCGTCAAGGGCCCCGGCGCGACCGCCTTCCTGGATTGGTTCACCTGCAACAAGCTGCCCAGGATCGGCCGGATCAACCTGACCTATGCCTTGACCGCCGCGGGCACGACCCGGACGGAATACACCATCGTTCGCCGCGGCGAGAACGACTATTACCTTGTCTCCGCCGGGGCCTGGACCGATTACGACGCCGACTTCCTGCGCAAGGCGGCCGAGGACAAGGCGGCCGAGTTTGGTTACGTCGAGATCCAGAACGTCACGACCCAATATGGCGTTTTCGCCATCGCAGGGCCGAAATCGCGCGATGTCTTGAAAGAGCTGATCAAGGATGCCGAGCCGGAGAGCGCGCTGTCGAACAAGCGCTTCCCTTGGCTGTCGGCGCAGCGGATCGAATTGGGGATGTGTCCTGTCGATGCGATCCGTGTGGCCTATACGGGCGAATTGGGCTGGGAACTGCACCACCCCATCGAGATGCAGCGCTATCTGTGGGATCAGTTGATGGCGGCAGGCGCCAAGCACGGGATGAAGCTTGTCGGCGCACGCGCCCAAAACTGGCTGCGGCAGGAGAAGAGCTATCGCGCCTTCGGCACCGAACTTGGCCGCGATGCCACGCCGCTTGAGGCCGATCTGCCGAGATTTGTCGACCTTTCCAAGGAGTTCCACGGCAAGGCGGCGATGGAGGCCACGGGCGTGCGGTCAAAGTGCGTCACGGTTCTGATCGACGGGCCTGCGGATGCCGATCCGTGGGGCAAAGAGGCCCTCATTGATCCGGCGACCGGCGCCAAGATCGGGCGCTTGACGTCGGGTGGCTATTCGGTGGTCTTCGGCAAGCAGATCGGCATGGGCTATGTGCCGGAGGACAAGGCCGAGGTGGGCACCAGGCTCAAGGTGCGGATGATGCGCGAATTGTGGGATGCCGAGGTGGTGCAGGACAGCCCCTATGACCCGACCAACGCCAATATCCGCGTCGACGGCTAGCGGGACAGGGCCCGGGGGCTTCGCGCCCCCGGGAACCCCCGCGGAGTATTTCAAGCCAAAAGAAGAGGGGCCGCATTGGCGCTTGGGTGCAGGGTCTTCATCGCGACGTCGCTCGATGGGTATATCGCCCGCGAGGATGGCAGTCTTGATTGGCTTGCGAGCCTGCCCGACACAGGCGAAGATCACGGCTATGAGGCGCTGATGAAGGCCGTCGATGGCCTGGTCATGGGCCGGCATACCTATGAGACCGTCAGGGGATTTGGCGGGGACTGGCCCTATGGCAAGCCGGTCGTCGTCATGAGCCGGACGCTCGGGCCAGATGATGTTCCGGGTGATCTGAAGGGGCGGGTCGAGATGACCGGAAAAGAGCCCGCGGCGATTGCGTCCGAGCTTGAAGAGCGGGGCTGGAGGGCCGCCTATGTGGATGGCGGGGCGGTCATTCGCGGGTTCCTGGCCGCGGGGCTGGTTGAGAGGCTGACGCTGACGCGGGTGCCGGTAATCCTTGGCAAGGGTATCCCGCTTTTTGACGGAACGGGCCCCGAGGTGGCGCTGGAGCTTGAAGAGAGCCGCGCCTTTCCATCGGGTCTTGTGACCTCGACCTATCGGGTGCTCAGGCGCTGAACCGCGCGGGCGAAAGGGCGGCAACAGTCTTGCCGTCAAGCGCGGGTTGGCGGCCGGCGACGAGATCGGCGATGAGCTGGCTTGCGGCGGGGCTGGTCTGGAAGCCGTAGCCGCCCTGGCCGGCGCACCAGACAAAGCTGGGATCGCGGGCGTCGGGTCCGAGGACGAGGAGCCGGTCGGGCGCGAAGGTGCGCAGGCCGGCCCAGCTTGAGAGCAGCCGCGTCACCGGCGTTTTCACGTGTTCTTCATAGCGGGCGAGGCCTTCGGCGAGGGTCATGTCGTCGGCGAAGGCGTCGTGCGGCTCCATCGCGAATTCCTCGGCGGGCGAGACGATGAGGGCGCCGGCGTCGGGCTTGGCATACCATGTCTCGCCGGCGCCGAAGATCATCGGCCAGCCCGAGACATCGGCGCCGCCGGGGGCGGGGATGCGGGCCATGGAGCGGCGATAGGGGGTGAAGCCGATCTTCGGGATGCCGGACATTTCGGCAATGGTGTCGGCCCAGGCCCCGGCGGCGTTGACGAGGACTTGCGCGGTGACGGTCTCGCCTGACGTCAGCTCGACCTCCCAGTCGATGCGGGTCTTGCGGATGGCGCGGACCTCGGCTTTGGTCGAGATCGCGCCGCCGTTGGCGCGGAGTTCGCGGGCGAAATTCTGGATCAGTCGGTCGGTGTCGATATCCCAAGCGTGGGCGCCGTAGGCGGCCATGGTGAAGCTGTCCGGGCTCAGATCGGGCCAGAGGGCGAGGGCGCGCTCCTTGTCGATCAGCTCAAGCTCCATTGCCGCGACGTCGGTGTCGAACTCGGCCTTGAGGCTGTCGCTTGCGATCATCAAGAGGCCGCGCGGTGTCAGGACGCCGCCGTTTTCCTCGGCCAAATAGCGGTGGCTGGCGCGGTTGAGGGCGACGACGGCGGGTTTGCCATAGCATTCCTCGAAAAGCGCCGCCGAGCGGCCGGAGGTGTGATAGCCAAGGGCCGTTTCCCGTTCCAGAAGGCGCACTTCACCCAGATGCGAGAGGCGGGCGGCGGCCGAGATGCCGGCGATGCCGCCGCCGATGACGAGGATGTCGGTCATTGTTCCTCCAGGCGGTCGGTCGCGAGGGGCGGGGTGGGGGTCAGCGCGGCGATGCGCGCGTAGAGTTCGGGCGACAGGTCGACCCCGATGGCGGCAAGCGAAGGCGCGAGCTGGGCGGTGGAACGGGCCGAGATGATCGGTCGCGGGCGGGCCAGATGGGCCGCTACCCATGCCACGGCCAGAGTGGCGGGCGCGAGGCCCTGCTCGCGCGCCAGCGCCGCGAAATCGGCGGCGGCCTTGTGCATCCAGTCCTGGCCGTAACGCGAGGTATACATCGGGTCTTCGGTGAGGCGGCCGGTTTGTCCTTCGGCATATTTGCCGGTCAGAAGCCCGCCGCCGAGCGGCGAATAGGGGCAGACGACCATACCCTGATCCATAGCCATCGGCAGGATCTCGACCTCGGCCTGTCGTTTGACGAGGTTATACATCGGCTGGATCACGTCGATCCGCGTTCCAAGGCTTTGAGCCACGGCTTGCGCTTTCATCACCTGCCAGGCGGCGTAGTTTGACACGCCGATATGGCGGATCTGGCCGGCTTCTTGCATCTCGGCGAGGGTCGAGAAGGTTTCTTCAAGGTCGGTCTCGCCGTCCCAGCGATGCAGGTAAAGAAGATCGACCTCGTCCATCTGAAGCTGGCTGCGACAAATATCAAACTGGGCGCGGATATTCTCGCGCCCGCAGCCGCCAGCATAGCCGACCTTGGTGGCGAGGAAGATCTTGTCGCGTTCAGGGCGGACGAAACCGCCGAGGAGCTTCTCGGCCTCGCCTTGGGTGTAGCGGACGGCTGTGTCGAAGTGGTTGAGGCCAGCCTCGCGGGCGGCGTCATACATCCGTCGGCTTTCGTTGGCGTCGGCGCGGCCGCCAAACTGCATCGTGCCGAGGGGGAAGCCATCTGCGAGGGCGCCGGAGCGGGTGGAGAGGGGCGTTGTCATGGCGCGAGACTGAGGGAGAGGGCGCGCAAAGACAAGCCCCCCGGCCCAATGATACTTGCGCCGATGCCGCCGGTCAGGACTTGCGAACGGCTTTCAGCTTTTCGATGCCCATGGCGCTGAGTGCGGCCTTCTCATAGAAGGTCTCGCTCTTGCCGCGCTTGACCTTGGCCATGAAGTATTTCTCGAAGGCCACCTTGGCGGTATGGACCCAGCGCCCGTGCGACGACCAGTTGACGTTGCGCGGCGGGATCTGCGGCTGGGCGACAAAGGCCACGCCCTTGGTGCCGAAATCGGCAAGGCAGAAGGCGTTCCATGTGCCTTCATAGCTCGGCTCCTGGCCGCGCAGGATGTGGCCGATGTTCTTGGCCGTGGCTGTCACCATCGATTCGATCATAAAACCGGTCTTCGGCACGCCGCAGGGCACCGGGGTCGGCCCGGTCGGCGGGATCGCGACACAGACGCCGATGGCGAAGATATTCTTGAATTTCGGGTTCTGCTGGTTCTTGTCGACGATGGTGAACCCGCGCGGATTTGACAGGCCATCGATGCCGGAAACGGCCGGAATGCCGCGGAAGGCTGGAAGCATCATCGAATAACCGAAGGGCAGCTCGACCTCGCCTTTCGACGAGCCGTCGTCGCCTATCTGTTCGACGGTCATCTTGCCTTTCTCGACCTTCTTGACCTTGGTCGAGGTCATCCACTTGATGTGGTGCTCGCGCATCTCGCTTTCGAGAAGGCCCTTGGTGTCGCCAACGCCATCGAGGCCAAGGTGGCCTATATAGGGTTCGGCGGTGACGAAGGTCATCGGGACCTTGTCGCGGATCTTGCGCTTGCGCAGCTCGGTGTCGAGCTGGTACAGGAATTCGTAGGCCGGGCCATAGCAAGAGGCGCCTTGAACCGCGCCGACAATGATCGGGGCGGGGCTTTTGCAGAACTCTTCAAAGGCCTTGTGCGCCTCTTCGGCGTGATCGACATGGCAGATCGACTGGGTGAACCCATCGGGACCGAGCCCCTCGATCTCGTCAAAGGCCAGATCGGGGCCGGTGGCGATCACCAGGTAATCATAGCTCACATCTGTGCCGTCGATCAGGCGGATGCGATTTTCCTCGGGAAAGACCTTTTTCGCAGCCACAGGTTTGAAATGGATGCCCTTGCGCTTGTAGGTGGGCGCGAGGTCGGTCGAGATCGACTTGCGATCGCGCCAGCCGACGGCGACCCAAGGGTTCTAGGGCACGAAGTGATATTCGGGGTCCTTGGTGATGACAGTGATATTGTCGCTGCTGCTGATTTCTTCGGCCAGCTCGTAGGCCATGATTGAGCCGCCGAGACCTGCACCGAGGACAACGATATGCGCCATTTTCATTCCTCCCTAGCGTGCGACGTCGCGCGCAAATTACATCAGGAAAATCGAATATAATGGAATACAGACCCTGTCTTTGACTTCGGTCAATAAAAAGGCCCGCCAAATGCTGGCGGGCCGATTTGTTGCATGAGCGTTGAAATCAGCTCGGGATATCGCCGTCGATGCCTTCGACAAAGAAGTTGAGGCCGGCAAGGGTGCCGTCGTCGGCAGTCTCGCCATCGGCCAGCCATGCCGAGCCGTCCTGCTTGTTGAGCGGGCCGGTGAAGGGGTGGTAGGCGCCCGAGGCGATGGAATCGCGCAGCGCTTCGGCGCTGGCTTTGACGTCAGCCGGAACCGCATCGGAAATCTCGCCGATGCCAACCATGCCGCGGCCGATGCCGTCCCATGTGTCGACGCTGGTCCAGGTGCCGTCGATGACAGCCTGCGTGCGCTCGACATAGTAGGGCGCCCAGTTGTCGATGATCGACGAGACGCGCGGCATCGGGGCGTATTCGCCCATGTCCGAGGCCTGACCGAAGGTGTAGACGTTGCCCGCCGCCTGAGCCGCTGCCTGCGGCGCGGTCGAGTCGGTGTGCTGAAGGATAACGTCGCAGCCCTGCTCGATCAGCACCTTGGCGGCATCGGCTTCCTTGGCGGGATCGAACCAGGTGAAGGCCCAGACGATCTTGAACTCGACGTCCGGGTTGACCTTGCGGGCGTGGATGAAGGCCGAGTTAATCCCGCGGATAACTTCGGGGATCGGGAACGACCCGATATAGCCGACCTTGTTGGATTTGGTCAGGTTGCCAGCAATGTGGCCCTGAACGGCGCGGCCTTCGTAGAAGCGGGCCGAGTAGGTCGAGACGTTGTCGGCGCGCAGATAGCCGGTCGCGTGCTCGAACTTCACATCCGGGAACTTGGCCGCGACATTCATCGTCGATTCCATGTAGCCGAACGAGGTGGTGAAGATCAGGTCGGCGCCGCCAAGAACCATCTGGGTCAGCACGCGCTCGGCGTCGGGGCCTTCGGGGACATTTTCGGCATAAACCGTCTCGACCGCATCACCGAAGGCGGCCTCGACCGCGAGGCGGCCGTTGTTGTGTTCAAATGTCCAGCCGCCGTCGCCAATCGGACCGACAAAGACGAAACCCACTTTGGTCTTGTCTTGCGCGCGGGCCGGCAGGCCCATCATCGCCAAGGTGGCTGCGCCAGCGCCGCTGGCAAGAAGCGTTCTTCTTTTCACTTTCATACTCCCGTTTGTTGGGGCCAAGCCCCGGTTGGTTTGGCCTCAGCGAGAGGCATGGAAAATCTTGCCGAGTGATCCCGGCGCTCGCCCTGCCGACATGAGCACAAGGACGAGGATGGTTGCAATATACGGAGACATTGCAAGGTATTCGACAGGGATCGCGATACCGGCCGCCTGGAAATTGAGCTGCAGGACGGTGACCCCGCCGAAGAGGTAGGCGCCGATCAGGAGACGCCACGGCCGCCAGGAGGCAAACACCACGATGGCCAGCGCGATCCAGCCGGCGCCGGCGGTCATGCCGTCGGTCCACTGAGGCACGCGCACGAGGCTGATGTAGGCGCCGCCCAGCCCGGCACAGGCGCCGCCAAACATGATCGCCAGAACGCGGATGCGGATGACGTGATAGCCAAGCGCGTGGGCGGCTTCGTGATTTTCGCCGACGGCCCGAAGGACGAGACCGGCGCGGCTGTATCTGAGAAAATACCAGATGCCAGCGACGATGCCGATCCCGACATAGACCATCGGATCGTGGCTGAAGAGGATTGGCCCAAGCACCGGAATCTCGCTGATCACGGGGATGTCGATCCGGGGAAACTCGGGCGCCTTGATCCCGTTGTAGCCCTGCCCCAGGAGCGCCGAGAGGCCGAGGCCAAAGAGCGTAAGGGCCAGGCCGGTGGCCACTTGATTGGAAAGCAGGATCTGGGTCAGGAAGGCGAACAGCAGCGACAACCCCGCGCCGCCCGCCGCGGCGGCGACAAAGCCGATCCAGGGCGAACCGGTGGTGACGGTGGCGATAAAGCCGGTGATGGCGCCGGTGATCATCATCCCCTCGACACCGAGGTTCAGAACGCCGGCGCGTTCAACGACAAGCTCGCCCGCCGCAGCAAGGATGATCGGGGTCGCCGCGACCATGAGCGAGGCGAGAAGGAGGATCGGGTTGATCGAGGAAAAGTCCATCTGATTACTCCGTCTTGCCAAAGCGGATGCGGTAGGAGGTCATCACGTCGACCGCCAGGAGGAAGAACAGCAGCATTCCCTGAAACAGCTGGATCGCCGCGCCGGGAAGGCCGAGGCTCAGCTGCGCCAACTCGCCGCCGATATAGGTCAGCGCCATGAGAAGACCGGCGATCAGGATGCCGACGGGATGCAGGCGGCCAAGGAAGGCCACGATGATCGCGGTAAAGCCGTAGCCCACATTGAAATCGATGCTGACACGTCCCGCGGGGCCCGAGACCTCGAACATCCCCGCCGCCCCGGCCAGAGCGCCGGAAATCAGCATGCAGATGAAGACGAGCCGGCCGGCATCGACGCCGGCAAACCCTGCGGCGCGCGGGCTTTGCCCTGCAAGGCGCACGTCAAAACCGAAGCGGTGACGGGCAAGGATGAAATAGGCAAAGATCACCGCGGTGAGCGCTGCCATGACGCCCCAGTGGACGCCCGAATTGGCGATCAGTTCGAGGTTGGCCGACGAGGGATATTGGGAAAGGTTACGGCTGCCGGGGAAGCCGTGGCCGTCGGGATTGCGCAGAAGGTTCAGCGCCATCGAGGCCTGTATGGCCTCGGCCACATAGACGAGCATCAGCGAGACGAGGATCTCGTTGGTCTTGAAGCGGATCCGCAAGAAGGCGGGGATTGCCGCCCAGACCATGCCCCCAGCAAGGCCGGCGAGGACCATCAGCGGGAAGATCAGCCAGCGCGCTTCCATTGGATAGAAGGCAAGGCCGGTCGCGGCGGCGGCAAGGGCGCCCATGATATACTGGCCCTCGGCGCCGATGTTCCAGATCCCGGCGCGAAAGCCGAAGGACAGGCCGATGGCGATAAGGATCAGCGGACCCGCCTTGATCAGAAGCTGCGGCCGCGAATAGGACGCGAAATCCCCGAAAAGCGGATCGTAGAAGATCGTCCGAATGGCTTCTAGCGGGGGCTTGCCGAGCATGGCAAAGACCACCCCGCCGACGATCATGGTGATGATGACGGCAAGGATCGGCGCAACATAGACCCAGGCCTTGCTGGGCTGAGCCCGTTTCTCAAGCGTCAACATGGGCGACCTCCATATCATGGGCGCCACCAAGCATGAGCCCGATTTCGTCGATGGTAAGCCCTTTTGCCAGGCGCGGCGCGCTGAGCTTGCCCTCGTTCAAAGCGGCGAAACGATCCGAGATCTCTCGCAGTTCGTCGAGATCCTGGCTGATGCAGACAATCGCCGCGCCCGAGACCGCCAGATCGAGGATCGCCTGCCGGATCGATGCGGCGGCCGAAGCATCGACGCCCCATGTCGGCTGGTTGATCACCAGAACGCGGGGATTTTGCATGATTTCGCGGCCGATGACGAATTTCTGAAGGTTGCCGCCCGAAAGCGATCGGGCCGTATTGGCCGGGCCGGGGGTGCGCACGTCGAAGGCCTTGATGATCTCTTCGGCAAAAGTCCGGGCGGAGGGCCAGTCGAGCAGCCCCCTGTTGACGAGGTTCTTGCGAACCGCGCCTGTCATAAGCGCGTTTTCCGTCAGGCTCATGTCGGGCGCCGCTGCGTGGCCGTTGCGCTCTTCCGGGGCGGCGCAAAGCCCTGCGGCACGGCGTTCGTTGGGGCCAAGGCGGCCGATCTCGCGACCGTCTATGACGACCATGCCGGCGGCGGTCTTCATCTCGCCCGAGAGGGCGGCGACAAGCTCGTCCTGCCCGTTGCCGGCAACCCCGCCGATGCCCAGAACCTCGCCGGCGCGGACATCGACCGTGATGTTCTTGAGCGCGGTGCCGAATTGGTGCGGCGCAGGTGCTGAAAGGCCGCGGATCGACAGGACGACATCGCCCAACTCGTGCGGCGCCTTTTCGGGAACATGAAGCAAGGTGCCGACCATCATTTCGGCCATGTCGCGGGCCGAGGTCTGGCGCGGATCGCAATTGCCGACGACCTTGCCAAGCCGCAAGATCGTCGCGTGTTCACAAAGCGTGCGGATTTCCTCGAGCTTGTGCGAGATATAGAGGATCGAAGTGCCTTCCTCGCGCAGGATATTCAGTGTCTTGAACAGGATCTCGACCTCTTGCGGCGTCAGAACCGAGGTCGGTTCGTCCATGATCAGGAGTTTGGGATCTTGCAGAAGGCAACGGATGATCTCGACCCGCTGGCGTTCGCCCGCCGAAAGATCTCCGACCACGCGGTCGGGATCAAGCGGCAGGCCGTATTGTTCGGAAACCTCTCGGATGCGGGCGGCGAGATCGCCCATCGCGGGCGGGTTTTCCATCCCGAGCGCGATGTTTTCGGCCACGTTCAGCGCATCGAACAACGAGAAATGCTGGAACACCATCGCCACGCCCGCGGCCCGCGCGGCGCGCGGTTCGGAAGGCTCATACGGCGCGCCGTTGAGGGTCATCGAACCCGTGTCCGGTCTGACAAGCCCATAGATGATTTTCACCAGGGTCGATTTGCCGGCGCCGTTCTCGCCCAATAGCGCGTGAACTTCGCCCTTGCCGATCGTGAAGGACACGTCGCTGTTGGCGACGACCCCAGGGTAGGCCTTGGTCAGCCCCCTCAGTTCAAGCAGTGTGTCTGTCACCCTCTGCAACCTCCCTGTTGTCGGCCCGCTTGAGCAGGCTCGTTGCAACCCCGAGCGCGATAGCGTGCGGGTGTTTTCCCAAAATGGGATCGCCGATCGGACAGGCGATCCGTGCAATCTCTTCCCGTGTATGGCCCAAAGCCGCAAGCCGCGACTTGAACCGTGCCCATTTCGTCGCAGAACCGATGAGGCCGAGGCCCGTGAACCCGAGCGACAAGAGCGCGTGGCACAAGGCAAGGTCGATCTCGTGACTATAGGTCAGGACGAGGTGCTCCGCCTCCCGCGGGGCATGGGCGGCCAGAACCGACGGATCGGCGGCTGGCAAAGTGGTGACGCCCGATGGAACATGGGGCGGAAAGCGGTGCGGGCCGGTATCGACCCAGGTGATCTCGAATTCGGGCAGGGGCCGCAGCACATTGACGAGGGCGCGCCCGACATGGCCAGCGCCCCAGATCCAGAGGGGGCGGCGCCGGGTCGGGGCGGCTTCGATCAGCCATCCCTCGGTTTCGGCCGGGGCGGCGCCGGGCCGGAACGCCTTGAGCTTGCGCGCCACACCGTCGGGCATATCCGCCAAGGGGCCAAGCGGGCGGGCAAAGGGCAGGCTCGGGGGCAGGTTGGTGGCGTCAAACCGCTCCCAAACCAGCGTCACCGACCCGCCGCAGCACTGGCCGAGCGCCGGGCCAAGCGCCACCGCGCGGTGGCGCAGGGCGCTGCCGGTGGCCAGCATCTGGCGCGCCTCTGCAATCGCCTGAAACTCAAGGGTGCCGCCGCCGATGGTGCCCTCTTCACCTTCCGCCCAGACCAGCATCGAGGTGCCCGCGTCGCGCGGGGCAGAGCCCGCGCTGCGGCTGACCAAGAGCCGCACGACCGCGTCATGGCGGCGGACCGTTTCGGTCAGGCGGGTAAGGTCAAAGCTCATGCCCGGACCCTTTTGACAGCGGCCAAGACACGCTCGGCGGTGGCGGGGCCGTGCAGGTCGGGATAGGCCGCGCCGCACGAGGCCACAGCATCCGAAATGGCCAGAAAGGCGGAGATGCCAAGGTTAAACGGCGGCTCGCCCACGGCCTTGGAGCGATAGATCGTCGCCTCCGGGTTTTCTCCGTCCCAAAGATCGACGTTGAATATCTCGGGCCGGTCGGAGCAGGCAGGGATCTTGTAGGTCGAGGGGGCGTGGGTGCGCAGGCGGCCCTTGTCGTCCCAGACCAGCTCTTCGGTGGTAAGCCAGCCCGCGCCCTGAACGTAGGCGCCTTCAACCTGCCCCCTGTCGATCGCCGGATTCAGCGAGGCGCCGACATCGTGGAGGATATCGGCCCGCAAGATGCGGTTTTCGCCCGTCAGCGTATCGATCACCACTTCGGTGATCGCAGCGCCATAGGAAAAGTAGAAGAACGGACGGCCCTTGCCGGCGATGCGGTCCCACGAAAGGTCGGGCGTCTTGTAAAAGCCGGTGGCCGAAAGACCCACGCGGTTCTGGTAGCAGGTCATGGCCGCCCGAGAGAAATCCATCTCGGCGGCGCCGACCATCACCTTGTCATCGGCAAAGATCACCTTGTCGGGCGTGGTCTGGTGCAGGGACGCGAGGCACTCGGCCATCCGGTCGCGGATCGCGTCGCAGGCGGCGAGTGTCGCCATGCCGTTGAGGTCGGACCCCGAAGAAGCCGCCGTGGCCGAGGTGTTGGGGACCTTGGCGGTGTCGGTTGCGGTGATCTTGATCCGGCCGACATCGACGCCAAACCGCGCCGCGGCCACCTGGGCGACCTTGAGGAACAGGCCTTGGCCCATCTCCGTGCCGCCGTGGTTGAGGTGGATCGAGCCGTCCTGATAGACGTGAACCAGCGCACCCGCCTGATTGAGATGGGTCAGCGTGAAGGAGATGCCGAATTTCACGGGCGAGAAACCGATGCCGCGCTTGAGGATCGGGTTTCGTGCGTTCCAGCCGGCGATAGCGTCCTTGCGAGCGGCATAATCCGACGAGGCAAGCAGCCTTTCGGTCATCTCGTGGGCGAGGCTATCGCGCACTTCCATGCCATAGGGCGTGGTGTTGTCGCCCGCGCCGCCCGCGCGAACCGCCGCCATCGGCTTGTAATAATTGACCATGCGGACCTTGATCGGGTCCATCCCGAGGGCGTGGGCCACATGGTCCATCACCCGCTCGATCCCGAAAATCCCCTGCGGCCCGCCAAAGCCGCGATAGGCGGTGGCGGATTGGGTGTTGGTCTTGAGCCGGTGCGAGGTGATCCGCGCGGCGGGCAGGAGATAGGCGTTGTCGGCATGAAGCATGGCGCGGTCGGCCACGGGGATCGTCAGATCAAGCGCCCAGCCGCCGCGGGTGTATTGGGCGAAGTCGACGGCCAGAACGCGGCCAGTCTCGTCATAGGCCACGTCATAGTCGATGCGGAAATCGTGCCGCTTGCCGGTGATGGTCATGTCGTCGTCGCGGTCATAGCGCATCTTGGCGGGGCGGCCGGTTCTGGCCGCCACCAAGGCACAAGCGCAGGCCAGCGCGTTGCCCTGGCTTTCCTTGCCGCCAAAACCGCCGCCCATTCGGCGGGTCTCGACCCGCACGGCGTTCATCGGCTTGCCGATGGTCTCGGCAACCTTGTGCTGAATCTCGGTCGGGTGCTGGGTCGAGGAATGGACGATCACATCGCCGTTGTCTTGCGGAAAGACGAGCGCGGCCTGGCTTTCGAGATAGAAATGCTCTTGCCCACCCATTTCGAGCCGCCCCTGAAGGCGCTTTGGCGCGGATTTGAGCGCGGCGTCCACTTCGCCCTTGGTCCAGATGCGCGGACCTTCTTCAAAGCGGCTGTTCGCGGCGAGGGCTTCCTCGATCGTCAGGATCGGTTTTTCTTCGGCATAGATGATCTTGGCGCGCCGCGCCGCGCGGCGGGCGGCGTGATGGCTGGTGGCCGCCACGAGGAAGATCTGCTGGCCGACATAATGCACCGTTCCGTCCGACAGGATCGGTTCGTCATGGGCCGATGGCGAGGCATCGTTGGCGAACGGCATATCCTCGGCGGTCATCACCAGGACAACGCCCGGCGCGGAGCGCACGGCGGTCAGGTCCATTTCGGTGATGCGGCCGCGAGCGATGGCCGAAAGGCCGAAAGCGAGGTGCAGCGTGTTGGCCGGCGTCGGGATGTCGTCGACATAGCTGGCCTCGCCCGAGACGTGCAAAGGGCCGGAATCGTGGGGGAGGGACTTGGCGACGCTCATGCGTGAACCTCCAGCACGTTGACAGGCTTGCCCGAAAGATCGGCGAAATAGCGGCGGAGCATGTTCTGGGCAGACTCAAGCCGGTATCCGGCGGATCCGCGCATATCGGTCATGGGCGTGAAATCCTTGGCAAACCCGGCGATGGCGGCCTCGATGGTCGCCTCGGTCCAGGACTTGCCGACCAGTGCTGCCTCGACATGGGCGGCCCGTTTGGGAATGCCCGCCATGCCGCCGAAGGCGATACGGGCCGTGGCGACAGTGCCGCTTTCGACCGTGACGTTGAATGCGCCAAGAACGGCCGAAATATCCTGATCGAACCGCTTGGAGAGCTTGTAGACCCGCAGGGCAGGAGCGGATTTCGGGATCGTCACACCACTCACATATTCGCCCGGCTCCCGGTCTTGCCTACCATAATCGAGGAAGAAATCCTCGATCGGCAAATCGCGCCGCACCGCGCCTTTGCGCAGGTGCAGGGTCGCGCCTAGGGCGATAAGGGCGGGCGGGTTATCCCCGATGGGCGAGCCGTTGGCGATATTGCCGCCAAGGGTTGCGGCGTTGCGGACCTGCTCGGAGGCATAGCGGCGGACCATCTCGGCATAGGAGGGGTGATAGACGGCCAGAAGCTCGCGCAGCTTGGTCATCGTCACACCCGCGCCGATCCGAATCGCGCTGGCGCCGATTTCGATCTCGCGCAGATCGGCGCAGCGGTTGAGGAACGCGACCGTCTTCAGATCGCGCATCTGCTTGGTCACCCACAGGCCCACGTCGGTCGCGCCGGCGATCAGGGTCGCCTCCGGGTTGGCTTCGACCCAAGCGGCCAGCTCGTCTTCCGTTTCGGGCGCAAAAGCGAGCGGCGCGGCGGCAACTTCTGCCGAATCGTCGTCGATCCAAGACGGGCTATCTGCCGCTTCGGCGGCCTCGGCGGCCTCGGCGGCGCGGATGATCGGCGCATAGCCGGTGCAACGGCAGAGGTTGCCGGCAAGCACGACGTCATGGTCAGTGCGGCCCTGTTGGTGGCCGGCAACCATCGACGAGATAAAGCCCGGCGTGCAGAAGCCGCATTGCGAACCGTGGTGGTCGATCATTGCCTGCTGGACGGGGTGCATCTCGCCGTTCGGGCCTTTGAAGCCTTCGACGGTGCGGACAGCCTTGCCGTGCAACTGGGGCAGGAACAGGATGCAGGAATTGAGCGCCTTGACGCCCAGATCGTCGGTCACGACAACGGTGCAGGCACCGCAATCGCCCTCGTTGCAACCTTCCTTGGTTCCAGTGAGTCCCCGATCCTCCCTGATCCAGTCAAGGAGGGTGCGTGTCGGTTCGGCCGCAACCCGGACAGTCTCTCCGTTGAGAAGAAACGTGATCTCGGTCATGCCAGATCTCTGTCGCTTTCTGTTCCCCCGGTGGTTCGCCGGATCCGCTCAGCCCCGATGCGACGTAAAGGCTGTGCTCTCTGCCCCTAGGAAAGCGGCGTTTTGTCGCTATGGCAAGTGTGGCGGTGACCGGAATGCAGGAAAGACCTTTCGGATTTTTTAGAAAATCAGAAAAATTATCAATAATAGGCGGAAAAACTTGAGCCAATGTGGGGTGCGGGCGCTGTCGTGCCGGTTTCCAGTTTGCCCCTTTCTCGCCCCCGCCCGCTGGGCTAGCCTGCGCTCATGTCTGCCGCGCCAAGCTTTGTCCATCTCAGGGTCCATACCGAATATTCGCTCCTTGAGGGGGCGATTCCGGTCAAGAAGCTGCCTGAGCTGGCGGCCAGCGCGCGGATGCCGGCGGTGGCCGTCACCGACACCAACAACATGTTCTGCGCGCTTGAGTTTTCCGAAGGCGCGGTGAAGGCCGGAGTGCAGCCGATCGTCGGCTGTCAGGTTGATTTCCGATACCTCAAGACCGAGCCGGGCACGCGCCCCGAAGAGCCTGCGGGCCTCGTCCTTCTGGCGCAGAACGAGGCGGGCTACATGAACCTCATGAAGCTCAACTCCGCGCTTTATGTCGACAAGGGTGGGCAGCTGCCGCAGGTGACGCTTGACGATCTGAAGGCGCATGGCGCGGGGCTGATCTGCCTCAGCGGCGGGCCGGATGGCCCGCTTGGGCGGCTTTTGGTGCAAGGCCAGCGGCCCAAGGCCGAGGCGCTGGTGCGGGATCTTGCCGCTATCTTTGGCGACCGGCTCTATATCGAGCTTCAGCGCCACCCGGTCGACGGCGGCCTGCCGCCGGCGGAAAAGGCAAGCGAGCGCGGGCATCTCGAAATGGCCTATGCGATGGACTTGCCGATCGTTGCCACCAACGATGCCTATTTCCCCAAAGCCGACTTCTACGAGGCGCATGACGCGCTGATCTGTATCGCCGAGGGCGCCTATGTCGACCAGCAAGAGCCGCGCCGACGCCTGACGCCGCAGCACTATTTCAAATCGCAAGAAGAGATGGCGACCCTGTTTGCCGACCTGCCAGAGGCGCTTGAAAATACAGTGGAAATCGCTCGCCGTTGCGCCTTCAAGGCGTATAAGCGCAAGCCGATCCTGCCGCGTTTCGCCGATGACGAGGTGGCCGAACTGCGCCGTCAGGCCAAGGAGGGCCTTGCCGCGCGCCTGGCCGTGATCCCTCATGCGGTTTCGGTCGAAGATTATGAGGCGCGGCTCGAGTTCGAACTAGGCATCATCGAGCAGATGGGCTTTCCCGGCTACTTTCTGATCGTGGCCGACTTTATAAAATGGGCCAAGGATCACGATATTCCCGTGGGGCCGGGGCGCGGCTCGGGCGCGGGTTCGCTTGTTGCCTATGCGCTGACTGTCACCGACCTTGATCCCTTGCGCTATTCGCTCCTGTTCGAGCGGTTCCTCAATCCCGAGCGGGTATCGATGCCGGACTTCGACATCGACTTTTGCATGGACCGGCGCGAAGAGGTGATCCGCTATGTGCAAGAGCGCTATGGCCGCGACAAGGTTGGCCAGATCATCACCTTCGGCGCGCTTCTGTCCAAGGCGGCGGTGCGCGACGTGGGGCGGGTGTTGCAGATGCCTTATGGTCAGGTGGATCGCCTGTCGAAAATGATTCCTGTCGAGGGGGTCAAGCCTGTCAGCATCGAAAAGGCGCTGGCCGACGAGCCGCGCCTGCGCGAAGAGGCCAGGAACGAAGAGGTCGTGGGTCGTCTCCTGACCTATGCCCAGCAGGTCGAGGGCCTGTTGCGAAACGCCTCGACCCATGCCGCCGGCGTGGTGATCGGCGACCGGCCGCTGGATGAATTGGTGCCGCTCTATCAAGATCCGCGCTCGGATATGCCGGCGACCCAGTTCAACATGAAATGGGTCGAGCAGGCGGGGCTTGTGAAGTTTGACTTCCTTGGTCTGAAAACCCTGACCGTGATCCATAATGCAGTCGATCTCATCAAGAAATCCGGCCGCCACCTGCATATCGCCGCCGATGGGACCCGGCTTTACGACCCCCCCGAAGGTGCGGTTGACGAGATCGGGGCGATCCCGCTCGACGATGACAAGAGCTATGATCTCTATTCCCGCGCCCAGACGGTCGCCGTGTTTCAGGTGGAAAGCTCGGGCATGATGGATGCGCTCAAGCGCATGAAGCCCACCTGCATCGAGGATATCGTCGCGCTCGTCGCGCTTTATCGGCCCGGCCCGATGGAAAACATCCCGACCTATTGCGAGGTCAAGAACGGGCAGAAGGATCTCGAGTCGATCCATCCGACCATCGACCATATCCTTGCCGAAACGCAGGGCATCATCGTCTATCAGGAACAGGTGATGCAAATCGCGCAGGTCATGGCAGGCTATAGCCTTGGCGGCGCCGACCTTTTGCGCCGCGCGATGGGCAAGAAGATCGCCGAGGAAATGGCGAAAGAGCGGCCCAAGTTCATCGAGGGCGCCAAGGCGACCCACGATGTGCCCGCGAAAAAGGCGGGCGAGGTGTTCGACCTGCTCGAGAAATTCGCCAACTACGGCTTCAACAAATCCCACGCCGCCGCCTATGCGGTGGTGAGCTATCAGACAGCCTGGCTCAAGGCCAATCATCCGGTCGAGTTCATGGCGGGCGTGATGAATTGCGATATTCACCTGACCGACAAGCTCGGCACCTATTTCCAGGAAGTGAAAAAGGGCCTCGGGATCGACTACGTGCCGCCCTGCGTGAACCGCTCGCAGGCGACGTTCGACGTGGCGAATGGCAAGCTTGTCTATGCGCTCGGGGCGCTCAAGAACGTCGGCGTCGAGGCGATGAAGCTGATCGTCGAGGGGCGGGCCGAAAAGCCTTTCGCGACCCTCTTCGATGTGGCCCGCCGGGTCGATCTCAAGCGGGTCGGCAAGCGGCCGTTGGAGATGCTGGCGCGGGCCGGCGCCTTTGATGTGCTTGATCCCAACCGACATCGGGTTCTTGAAAGCCTTGATCCGCTGGTGGCCTATTCCGCGGCCATTCACGAGCAGATATCTTCAAGTCAGGTCTCGCTCTTTGGCGAGGCGGGCGACGATCTTCCCGAACCGCGCCTGCCGCGCTGCGACGATTGGCTGCCTGCCGAGCGGCTGGCCGAAGAGTTCAGGGCGATCGGGTTTTATCTGTCCGGCCATCCGCTCGACGATTATCTCCCCGCGCTGCGCCGCAAGCAGGTTCTGACGCTCGACGAAGTCACCGCAAAGGCCGAGCGCGGCCCGTTCATCGGCCGCATGGCCGGGGTTGTCGCGGGGCGGCAAGAACGGAAATCGGCGCGGGGCAACCGCTTTGCCTTTGCCCAACTGTCCGATCCGACGGGGCAATACGAGGTCACTCTGTTCTCCGACACGCTCGAGGCCGCGCGCGAACATCTGGAGACGGGCTCGCGGATCATCGTTACGGTCGAGGCGACGATGGAGGCCGACCAGCTCAAGCTGCTGGGCCGCTCGGTCGCGCCGGTGGATATCGCCATTGCGGACGCGGGGTCGAATGGTCTGCGCATCTTCCTTGGTGAGGAAAGCGCTGTTGAATCGGTCCGTTCTGTCCTTGAAAACGCCCGCGAGCAGAAGATCAAAGGCGCGCGCGGGCCGGTGATCTT
>JAURFB010000088.1 GCA_030827165.1 Marivivens sp. | reverse complement strand
CAAGTGGCAGAATGCCGGCAGGCCCGTCAACGCGGACGGCCTCGCCGGTCCAGGCCCAGATCGACCCGACGCGCAATGCCTCGCGCGGGGCGGCCCAGCGCCCATCCAGTTCGGTCTGCGACCATGAAATGACGAACGTGCCTTGGAAGCCCGTCTTCATGCCAAATCTCTGCCTCAACTGCCCGCATCTAGCGTGCGGGCTTTATCATTGAGCAGAATCTAGCAGGTCCACCGACTTCAAAGCAAGACCGATGTTGAAAAAAAGGGCAATTCCCGCCAAGGTGTTCGGCAGCGAAGCTCATTCAACCCGACTATGCGCCTGCCCTAGCCGCACTTGGAATGGCCGCAAGAGCCGCAGGTCATGCAGCCTTCAACCATCCGCAGATCATAGCTGCCGCAGCTCGGGCAGGCCTTGCCACGCGGGGCGTCATTGACGGCCATGACCTCGGCTTTCGGGTCAGTCTTGAGCGCCATCCCCTCGCCCTTGAGAAAGCCGATCGAGATCATGTGCCGCTCGATCACCCCGCCGATCGCGGCAAGGATCGAGGGAATATATTTGCCCTGCATCCAGGCCCCGCCACGCGGATCGAACACGGCTTTCATTTCTTCCACGACGAAAGACACATCGCCTCCGCGCCGGAACACGGCCGAGATCATCCGCGTCAGCGCCACGGTCCAGGCAAAATGCTCCATGTTCTTGGAGTTGATGAAAACCTCGAACGGCCGCCGATGCCCGGCAATCACCAGATCGTTGATGGTGATATAGATCGCGTGCTCGCTGTCGGGCCATTTGAGCTTGTAGGTTGCGCCTTCAAGCTCGGCGGGCCGGTCCAGCGGCTCGGACATATAGACAACCTCGGCCCCGTCGCCCGGTTTGGCGTGGGTCTCGGCGGGTGTCTTGTCGGTCGTTTCGCTGACCGACAGAACAGAGCCGGTCACATCATTGGGACGGTAGGTCGTGCAGCCTTTGCAGCCCTGATCCCAGGCGGCCATATAGACCTCTTTGAAGCTATCAAAACTGATGTCTTCGGGGCAGTTGATGGTTTTGGAGATCGACGAGTCGATCCATTTCTGCGCCGCCGCCTGCATCCGCACGTGATCGAGCGGGGCAAGTGTCTGGGCGTTCACAAAGTAATCGGGCAGCGGCGTGTCGCCAAACTTGTCGCGCCACATCTGCACGGCGTAGTCGATCACCTCTTCCTCGGTGCGGCTGCCGTCCTTCTGCAAGACCTTGCGCTTGTAGCTATAGGCAAAGACCGGTTCGATCCCCGACGAGACATTGCCCGCATAAAGGCTGATCGTCCCTGTTGGCGCGATCGAGGTCAAAAGGGCGTTGCGGATGCCGTGTTTGGCAATTGCCTCGCGCACGTCCGCGTCCATATGCGCCAGCGCGCCGGAGGCGAGGTATTTCCCGGCGTCGAATAGCGGGAAGGCGCCCTTTTCCTTCGCCAGCTCGACGCTGGCCAGATACGAGGCGCGGGCGATCCGTTTCATCCAGGCTTCGGTCTGGGCGGCGGCCTCTTCCGAGCCATAACGCAGTCCGACCATCAAGAGAGCATCGGCAAGCCCCGTCACCCCAAGGCCGATGCGGCGCTTGGCGCGGGCCTCGGCGGCCTGCTGAGGCAGGGGAAACCGCGAGACGTCCACCACGTTGTCCATCATCCGGACCGCGGTCGCCACCAGCGCGTCTAGGGCGTCGGCATCGAGGTCGGCACCCGTTCCAAAGGGATTGGCGACAAGCCGCGCAAGGTTGATCGACCCCAGAAGACAGGCGCCATAGGGCGGCAACGGCTGCTCGCCGCAGGGATTGGTGGCCGAGATGGATTCGCAATAGGCGAGGTTGTTCATCTGGTTGATGCGGTCGATGAAAATCACGCCCGGCTCGGCATAATCATAGGTCGACTGCATGATCTTGTCCCAAAGCGCGCGCGCCTCGACGGTGCGATAGACCTTTTCGCCAAACACCAGATCCCAGCTCTTGCCCGCCTTCACCGCTTCCATGAACGGATCGGTGACAAGAACCGACATGTTAAACATCCGCAGCCGCGCCGGATCGGATTTGGCGGTGATGAAGTGTTCGATATCGGGGTGGTCGCAGCGCATCGTCGCCATCATCGCGCCGCGGCGCGAACCGGCCGACATGATCGTGCGGCACATCGCGTCCCAGACATCCATGAACGACAAGGGCCCCGACGCATCGGCCCCGACGCCATGAACGGCGGCACCGCGCGGGCGAATGGTCGAGAAATCATAGCCGATCCCGCCGCCCTGCTGCATCGTCAGCGCGGCCTCTTTCAGCCCGTCGAAGATACCGCCCATGTCGTCGGGGATCGTCCCCATGACGAAGCAGTTGAACAGCGTTACCGACCGCGCCGTGCCGGCCCCGGCGGTGATCCGGCCCGCGGGCAAGTATTTGAAATCCTCAAGAGCCGCATAGAACCGCTCTTCCCAAAGTGCGGGATCCTTCTCGGCCACAGCAAGCGCGCGGGCGATGCGCCGCCAGCTGTCCTCGACCGTGCCGTCGACCGGCGTGCCATCGGCCGTCTTGAACCGGTATTTCATATCCCAGATCTGTTCGGCGATCGGCGCGGCAAAACGGGTCATACGGAAGCTCCAGAGCGGTTCGTTGGTCGGTGACGGGACAACAACTATAGGCCGGCACGGCAGCGTGGCAATCCATGAAAGAGATGGCGCATTGCCGGTGGAAGAATCGACGAGAAGGCCCTAGCCTACCACATCTGGGAGGCCAGCGTGACCAAAACCGTTCATCTTGTGAAACTCTCTGTCGGCACCGAGGATATCCCCGACCTCGAAGCCTGGCACCGACTGCCGCAGGCGCAATCGCCCGACGGTCTGCCATGGCACATCACCCGGATGTGGCCCAAGCGCGAGGACGAAGTGCTGAACGGCGGCTCGATCTATTGGGTGATCAAGGGAGAGATTCAGGGCCGCCAGCGCATTGTCAGGCTTGACGAAGTGACGGGCACAGACGGCATCCGCCGATGCGCCATCGTGCTTGATCCCGAGATCGTCCGCGTCGCGCCCACGCCCAAGCGCGCCTTTCAGGGCTGGCGCTATCTGGATCCCGGCAGCGCGCCACCCGATCTTGGAACGGCGCGGGCCGGTGAAAAGGATATCCCGACCGAGCTCTCGGCCGCGCTGGCAGCGCTTGGGGTCAGGTAGGGCCGACTACTTCTTTTTGGCGGCAGGCGCGGTTGTGCCCATCGGCGTCTTGCCCGCGTTGAAATTGGCGGTCGCCAAGACTTTGGGCTTTTCCTTCTTGGGCTTTTTCGCTTCGCGATTGCCGTGGTTCTTCTCGCCTTTTCCCATCAACGTGATCCTTTCACTGCAAATGACCCCGCCAGGGCGGGTCTTTCGGTTGAAGTCCGGAGGGTCAATGGAACACCGACGCCGCTCCGGTCGTTGTTCAGGGGAGACAAGGTTGCCTGCAATGGATGCAGGGCGATGATCCGAGCTGGACAAAAGCCGCCGTTCGGTCCGGCGTCTTCTGAGCTTGAAGATATGCGCTTGCCTCGCTCACCACAAGCGGGCGGAGGCCTGAGGGATCACAATTCCAGGCGCGTCTCGATCTCGGCCATGACCGCCCGATCCGCGTCAGACCAATCGGCCACGCGGCTTTTGTAGAGCGTGGCCTGGCTGGCGTGCACAAGGCCGTCGACAAGGATCTTGAGCCCGTTGGCGCGCAGCGTCTCGCCGGTCGAGGTAATATCGGCAATCGCTTCGGCGGTCTCGTTCTTCACTGTGCCTTCGGTCGCGCCCTGGCTGTCGACAAGCTGATAATCGGCTACGCCGTTGGCCTTGAGGAAATCACGCACCAGCCGGTGATACTTGGTGGCGATCCGCAGCCGAAAGCCATGCGCCTTGCGAAACGCGGCGGCCGCGGCGTCGAGATCGTCGAGCGTATCCACATCGACCCAGCACTGAGGCACCGCGATGATCAGGTCGGCCCCGCCAAAGCCCATCGGCGCCAGTGCTTGAACCGTAGCGTCGATATTCGACAGCTTTTCAGTCACCAGGTCCGATCCGGTTACGCCCAGATGAATCCGCCCCGCCGCCAAATCTCTCGGGATCTCTCCGGCGCTGAGGAGCACAAGCTCGAGCCCGTCCAATCCATCGACGCGGCCCGCGTATTCGCGCTCGGACCCGTCCTTGGCAAGGCGCAGGCCACGGGCGCTGAACCACTCGAAGGTCTTTTCCATGAGCCGCCCTTTGGACGGCACGCCAAGCTTGATCGTCATGCCTGCCCCCGAAGCTGGACCACGAGGTCTGGCCGGATCACCGCACCCACGGCAGGCACCGCCCGCCCCTGCCCCAGAACGCGCGTGAGGGCGTCATATCGCCCGCCCGTGGCCACGGCCGGAAGGTCGGGGCGGGCTGCGGCATAAAAGCCGAACACGAAGCCGTCGTAATATTCCATCGACGTCCGGCCATAATTGCCTTCGAACTCCAGCGACCCGACCGAAACGCCAAGCCGCGCCATCGCCTCGAGCCGCTCTTCCATCCGCGCCACTGCATCCGAAATCGCCGGAAGATCGACCGCGATATCCCGCAAGATGCCGAGCGCGTTTGGCGCAGTGTTGCGAAGCGTCAGGATCGCGTCGATCAGCCCGATCTCTTCGCCGGAAATCGCGGGTGCGGCGGCGTCTTCCTTGAGCGCGGCAATCCGTTCGGCCACATCGGCCATGCTCCGCAACCCGATCTCGGGGCCGGCCGCCGCCATCGGATCGGACGCCGCCAAAAGCGCCTTGCGCGTCGCAGGAACGGCAACCCGCCCGCCAAAGCGATCCAGCAGGGCGCGAAACCGGCGCGGCCGCCAGACATGGCGCAAGAGCGCGGCCTTGCGCGTCTCGATTGTGTTGAGCCCCTTCACAGCGGCCAAGAGCAGGCCGATATCGGCCGTTGCCGCCCGCAGGTGCAGGCCTTCGAGCGCCTCGCTGACCTTGGCGAAAACCTCGGCATCGGCCTTGACCGGCGCTTGGCCGTCAAACACCTCGTAGCCCACCTGAATATATTCGTTGGGGCGGCTCGGGTCGTCTTCTTGCTTGCGGAAGACCTTGCCCGAATAGGTATACCTCGCAGGCTCGGCGCGGCTTTCCATGTGCATCTGCACCACCGGCACCGTGAAATCGGGCCGCAGCATCATCTCGCCCTTGAGCGGATCGTGGGTCACATAGGCGCGGGCGCGGATATCCTCGCCATAAAGATCAAGCAGAGTCTCGGCGGGCTGAAGCACATCGGCGCTGACGCCAACCGCGCCGGTCGCGTCGAACAGCGCACGGATGCGGCGCGCTTCATCGAGGATTGGCGCGGCAAGGGGCATCAGCCCTGCCCCTCCAGTATCTCGCGCACCTTGGCCACAAGCTGATCGCGCGGCACCTCGTATTGCGAGGGGCGATCCTTCCATTCCTCGAGGGTCGCGTTCTTGGCGATCTCGGCGCCGAGGATCAGGTCCTTGATCTGGACAACGCCCGCCTCTTTCTCGGCCCCGCCCTCGATCACCGCGATGGGCGAATTGCGCTTGTCGGCGTATTTGAGCTGGTTGCCGAAATTCTTGGGGTTTCCAAGATAGACCTCGGCGCGGATGCCCGCTGCCCGCAGCTCGACCGCCATCGCCTGATAATCGGCCATCCTGTCACGGTCCATCACGGTCACGACCACGGGGCCAGCGGCGGCCTCTTGCCCGATCCGCCCCTTGGCGCGCAGCGCGGCGAGAAGGCGGTCGACACCGATGGACACGCCCGTCGCCGGAACCTCTTGGCCCGTGAACCGTTTGACCAGATCGTCATAGCGCCCGCCGCCAGCGACCGAGCCAAACTGCTGCTTGCGGCCCTTTTCGTCGGTGATTTCAAAGGTCAGCTCGGCCTCGAACACGGGGCCAGTGTAATAACCAAGGCCGCGCACGACCGAGGGGTCGATCACGATCCGGTCGGGGCCATAGCCTTGGGCGGCAAGGAGGTCGGCGATCTCGGCGAGCTCGTCGATTCCCTCGATACCGACGCGACTTTCGCCTACCGCCACCATCAGCTTGAGCAAGGTCCCGGCATTGTCGGCGGCCTTGGAGGTCAGGAAAGCCAGCACCGGCTCGGCTTGCGCATCAGACAGCCCAACCCCGTCGATATAGGCACCCGAGGCATCGAGCCGCCCCTTGCCCAGCAGCTCGCGCACGCCCGCCTCGCCCACCTTGTCGAACTTGTCGATGGTCCGCAGGACGGCCGCCCGCTGATCCTCGCCCGTGAGGCCCATGACCTCGAGCACACCGTTCAGAACCTTGCGGTTATTCACCCGCACCACATAGTCGCCGCGCGGGATGCCGACGACCTCGAGCGTATCGGCAAGCATCGCGCAATTCTCGGCATCCGCCGCCACGCTGGCCGCGCCCACGGTATCGGCATCGCATTGATAAAACTGGCGAAACCGGCCCGGCCCCGGCTTTTCGTTGCGCCAGACCGGCCCCATCGCATAGCGGCGGTAAGGGGTCGGCAGGTCGTTGCGGTTCTGGGCATAAACGCGGGCCAAGGGCGCGGTCAGGTCATAGCGCAGCGCCATCCAGTCGCCCTTGCCCTCTTCATCGGCCTCTTGCCAGGCAAAAACGCCCTCGTTCGGGCGATCCACGTCGGGCAGGAACTTGCCCAGCGCCTCGACCGTCTCCACCGCCGAGGATTCCAACGCCTCAAACCCATAGCGATGATAAACCCCGGCGATCTGGCGCAGCATTTCGCTGCGCTCGGTCACTTCGGCGCCGAAATAATCGCGAAAGCCCTTGGGCGTTTCGGCCTTGGGGCGGGGCTGTTTCTTGTCTTTGGCCATGGCTCTCTCGGGTCCGACGTCGCGCCAGCGTTTAACGCGGCGAGGGGAGAGGGGCAATGCGCTTGTGCGCGCGGGCGTTTGCGGAGCCTGTAAAACATGCTAGGCGAGGGCCATGACCGAAACCCGCACCGACAAGCTTGAAGAAACCGTCGCGCATCTTTCGCGCATCGTCGAGGATCTGTCCGAGATCGTCGCGCGGCAGGAGCGCGAGATCGACTATCTCAAGCGGAGGGTTGGCCTGCTTCTCGAACGCGAAGCCAGCCGCGAGGTTGATGCCGGCGGAACAATCCCGCTCGCCGATCAAAAGCCGCCGCACTGGTAGACCACAGAGCAGCGCCTGACCGCCGGCTGGGCGCAAGACGCTGATCCCCGGGCGCTTTATCGCGCCACCCCGCCGAACAGTCTGCATCCCGCTCCGCTGCCAAAGCGCCCGCCCGAGGGGGCGGTCGGGCGCTGCCCGGCGGCGCTGCGCGCCTTGTTCCGGGCGAGTCTGAGGCTAGACCTCTTCCACTTCGACCACACCCTGAAGCGAGCGCAACGCGCCCTTGATCTGCGGCGTCACGGGGTAGGTCTCGTTCAGCGAGACATCGATCTCGCCCAGATCGCTCTGGGTCTGGATGGTGAAGATCACCGGCCCGCGCGCGCCCTTGATCTTCTGTTCGCGGGCGCTTTCGAGGACGGAGCGGACCGATTCAACAGCCCCCGCCTCGCCAAGGAAAATCCTCAGGCCATTGGTTCCGGTGTCCGCGATGGCGATATCCACCGGCGCAACCGAGCGGCCCAGCAGCTTGAGCTGGTCGGCCTCCATCGTCGCCTCGACCGTGACGATGATCCGCGAGCCCGTCTCCAGATGTTCGCGCGCGGCCGCCAGCGTGTCGGAGAACAGCGTGACCTCGTATTGCCCCGTCGGATCGGACAGTTGGGCAAAGGCAAAGCGGTTGCCCCGCGCCGATTTCCGTTCTTGCCGCCCCGCGACAACCCCGGCCATGCGGCCGATGAACGGGCCGCGCTCGGCCTTT
>JAURFB010000032.1 GCA_030827165.1 Marivivens sp. | reverse complement strand
CGCAATATGCTCAAGCCTCATGCGCACAGGCCGGATCTGGTGACCGCGCTGGAGGCCGAGCTCGCGAAACCGTCGCTTTATGATGTGGCGCTGGGGCTGCTGTCCGAGAGCTTTCCGCTGCCAGAGACCGTTTTGAACCGAAACCTGTCGGCGCCCTATGCTCCCGATCCGGCTGTCGAGGCCGCCTGGACCGAAGTCTACCGCGCGCCGGAACAGCACTGGCGGCTCTATGAACTGGCCGAAAAGCTTGTCGATTTAGAGGATTACTTCCGCCGCTGGCGCTTCAATCACGTCACCACCGTCGAACGGGTCATCGGCTTCAAGCGCGGCACCGGCGGCACGGGAGGGGTCGACTACCTCAAGAAGATGCTCTCGGTCGAGCTGTTCCCCGAACTGTGGCATCTCAGGACGACGCTGTAGGCGCAAGAAGTGATCTCTTTGCTTGCCTTGCGCGTATCAATCGTGCCCACTTGAACAAAAGCGCGAGGCAGGCATGGCACGAACACTTCTGATCAATGGGAAGGTCCATCGGGTGAACCTTCCGGATGAGGTTCCACTTCTTTGGGTCCTGCGGGATGAACTTGGCCTGACAGGCACGAAATACGGCTGCGGTGTTGCCGCGTGCGGGGCCTGCACGGTTCATATGAACGGCGAGGCAGTGCGCAGCTGTCAGGTCGCCCTGGGCGACGTTAGCGGCGCGGTCGTGACGATCGAGGGCCTCGGCTCGCCCGACAACCTCGCTGTCCTTCAGCAGGCATGGGCCGACCATCAGGTGGCGCAATGCGGCTACTGCCAGTCGGGGCAGATCATGCAGGCCGCCGACCTCTTGGCCCGCACCGCCGACCCGACTGACGACGAAATCGACGACGCTATGTCGGGCAACCTCTGCCGTTGCGGCACCTACCCCCGCATCCGCGCCGCGATCCACGATGCGGCAGCGCGCATGAAGGCGGAGGCTTAGGCCATGGCCGGACGTATCCGCAAAATCGCCCGCCGCAGCTTCCTCATCGGCTCGGTCGCCGTTGCCGGCGGCGTGGCCTTCGGCGTCTACAAGTTCCGCGAGACGCCGCCCAACCCGCTGGCGCCAACGGACGGCGCGATCCCGCTCAACCCGTTTGTCGTGATTACCCGTGACGGCGTGACGATCATCACGCCCAAGGCAGAGATGGGACAAGGCGTGCAATCAACATGGGCCGCGCTTGCCGCCGAAGAGCTGGACGTGGACTGGGAGGATATCACCATCCTTCATGGTCCGCCCGCGCAGGCCTATTTCAATTCTGCCCTGTTTGGCGAAGCTGTGCCCGGTCTGGCCTACAAGGTCGGTCCGACTGGCGCTGCCATTCGTGATCTGGCAGGAGGCGGCGCCAAACTTCTCAACCTGCAACTCACCGGCGGGTCAACCTCGACCCGCGACGGATACGAAAAGATGCGGATGGCGGGCGCCACCGCGCGCGAAACGCTCAAGCTCGTAGCCGCCCGCAGGCTCGGAGTCGGCTTTGGCGAATTGAGCACCGCCTCGGGCGAGGTGATCGCCCGCGATGGACGGCGCATCCCTTATGCCGATCTGGCCGAAGAGGCGGCGCAGATCGAACCGCCCGAGATCGAGCTGCGCGACCCCTCACAATGGCGCTATCTGGGGCGGACCATGCCGCGCCTGGACATGATTCCCAAGGTCACCGGCACCGCCCGTTACGCTGTTGATGTGCGCTTGCCGGGGATGAAATTCGCGACCGTCCGAATGAACCCGCGCCGCACCGGCATGTTCAGCTATGACGCTTCGGCCGCGCTGGCGATGGAGGGGGTCGAGAAGGTCATTGACCTTGGCGGCGGCATCGCCGTCGTTGCCCGCAACACCTGGATCGCCATTCAGGCGGCAGAGGCCGTCGATATCGTCTGGGAAGGGCCCGTCTATCCCGAAACGACCGAAGCCCTGAACGCGCTGGCGCTTACCGCCTTCGACCGCAGCGCCAACAGCACGCCGCGCGACGAGGGCGACGTGGACAAACCGCAAGACGGCATCGAGATCGCGGCCGAGTATGAAGCGCCGTGGCTCGCCCATACGACGATGGAGCCGATGTCGTCGGCCGCGCTGTTCTCGGACGGCAAGCTCACGCTCTGGTCCGGCACGCAGGCGCCTATCCTTGCCCGGGATCGCACGGCCGAGGCGATAGGGATCGCGCCGGAAGACGTGGAGCTGATCGTTCCATACCTTGGCGGAGGCTACGGTCGCCGCTCGGTGGCCGATTTCTCGATCCTTGCGGCCAGGGTTGCGGCCGCGATGCCCGATGTGCCGGTCTCCGTCACCTGGAGCCGCGAAGAGGATATGCGCAACGATTTCTACCGCCCTGCCGCCTGGGGCCGGTTCCGGGGGGTTGTGCTGGACGGGCAAGCTGTCTTGCTTGATGGCAAGATCGCCTCGACCTCGCTCATCGGCGATTCCTCGCCCCCCGCCGATCCCGACGATTGGCAGATGGGCGACCGCGAGCTTGTGGCGGGGGCCTGGGATCAACCCTACGGCATCCCCAACTATCGCGTTTCGGGCTACACCGCCCGCACCGGAATGGCGGTTGGCTACTGGCGCTCTGTCGGGGCGAGCTACAACGGTTTCTTTTTCGACACCTTCATCGACGAGTTGGCCTTTGCGGCCCAGCGCGATCCTCTGCAATTCCGCCTCGAGATGGCAAGGCGTGAACACGAGCCCTCGGCAGCGGCGATCGAGGCGGTTGCTGAAATGTCGGGCTGGGGCAAGGCATTGCCCGAACGAACAGCCCTTGGCATCGGCTTCACCTATTCCTTCGGCGCGGCAGTGGCGCAGGTCGTGCAGGTCTCGCAGCGCGATCGAGGTATCTCGATCGACAAGGTCTGGATCGCGGCCGATGTCGGACGGGCGCTCGATCCCGGAAACCTTGAAGCGCAGCTCTCGGGCGGCGCGATCTTCGGGCTTTCCGCCGCAGTATCGGGCAAGATCACCTTCCGTGACGGCATCGCCGAACAGCAGAATTTCTGGGACAATGACGCGCTGCGGATGCAGTCGGCTCCGGCGACAGAAGTCAGGGTTCTTGAAACCGCCTACCGGATTTCCGGCGTTGGCGAGGTTGCCGTTCCTCCGGCCGCGCCAGCGCTGGGCAATGCCCTTTTCCGCCTGACAGGCCAACGTGCGCGGAGGCTGCCGTTTGGCGACACCTTCAACCTGTTGGTCTAATGCCGCGAAAACGCCCCAAACCGCCCCGCATTCGTCTAGGTTGGAACCAATTCACAACAAAACCATTAGTCATTTCCTAACCGATAACTGGCGCCCGTGCTCAAGATTCGGGCGGAAATTACGGTGGACAACGAATGTTCGAATTCTCGAGCGAGTTCCTTTCCGAACTCAAGGCCAAGGCCGAACCTGTGGTTGACGAATGTTCTTTCGGCAAAATGGCCGAATTCGAGCCAGATCATGTGATCTGCTTTACCCCCAGGACTCTGATCGCGACACCTCGCGGGGCGCGGCCGATCGAGACCCTGAAGGTCGGCGATCTCGTCATGACACGGGATCACGGGATGCAGCCGATACGCTGGATTCAGTCGAGAACCGTTTCAGGAATTGGCCAGTTCGCCCCGATTCGCCTGCGCAAGGGGGTCCTGACCGGGATGGAAAGCGATCTCGTCGTTTCCCCCCGTCATCGGGTATTGCTTCAAGGCTATCGGGCGGAGCTTTTGTTCGCTGAAAGCGAAGTTCTGGTGGCCGCAGAAAACCTGATCGACGGAGATATGGTCCGACGCGATCGTCAGAAGAATGTCACTTACATCCATATTCTGTTCGACCAGCACGAGGTCATCTACGCGAACGGCGCGCCTACGGAAAGCTTCCACCCGACCGATCGCTCGCTTGCCGCTGTCGAACCACGGGCCCGTGAAGAGCTTTTCGCGATCTTTCCGGACCTGCGGTCGCTTCCCAAGAGCTATGGAAAGACCGCCCGGCGCTGTCTGCAAGCGCACGAAGCCGAGCTGGTCTGGGTCTAGGCTGTCTTGATCACTGGATGCCGTTCGCAACCTGAAGCGCACGGACGTACTTCAGGACCAGAACGGTCTCATCATCCGTGATTCCGGGGATGGACGGCATATTTCCGTAGGACCAGTGATGCGCTTTCACCCCCACTTTCGGGGCATAAAGAAACGAAATATCGGCATGGTGGCCGGGCTCGTAGATCTCGTGCACCAGCGGTGGACCAAAGCCATCGTGCCCGCCGGCGTTCCGACCGTGACACTCGATACAGAATGTGTTGAACGCCGCTTCGCCGCCCCGTTCCTCGTTGCCGAGCGCAGGCACAATCACATCCACCATCGTAACGTCGAAACCGGTGTTCTCGCCGCCAGCCGACTGTTGGAAATAGGCCAGGTAGCCGATCAGAAATGCCGCCAGCAGGCCCGCGAGCGAGGCGAAGATGGTTCTATTCATTGAATTCGTGATCCTGCAGTTCTTAACTATTCAACTTTAAATTTAGTAAAAACCAATACCCCCAACCAAAGGGTAGATCAACGGTTTGCACGCCACTCTCCCGCCGCTTGCCCAAAAGCTTCAAACAATGGCCGCGAAACCGGATCATTGGCCGCGTTCCATTCAGGATGCCACTGGACCGAGAGACAAAATCCCCTCGCCCCGTCGATGTAGATCGCCTCTGGCGTTCCGTCAGGCGCGGTGCCGTCGATCACCACGCGTTTGCCGGGTCGGCGGATGCCTTGGCCGTGCAGCGTATTGGTCAAGACCTCGGTCGACCCAAACAGCCGCGCGAAGGGTCCGTCAGGCGTCAGCGTCACAGTGTGGCGAAGCGCGAATTTATCGGCGAGGGTGCCGTCCGGCGGCATTCGGTGGTTGTCGCGCCCCGGCAGGTCGCGGATCTCGGGATCAAGCGAACCGCCCATTGCCACGTTGACCTCTTGAAATCCCCGGCACACGCCAAAGACCGGCTGACCCCGTTCCACACAGGCCCTGACGAGTGGGAGGGTGATCGCGTCGCGGTTGCGATCAAAGGAGCCGTGAGCGGGGGTTTCCGTCTCGCCATATTCCTCGGGATGGACATTGGGCCGGCCGCCGGTCAGCAAGAACCCGTCACATGCTTCAAGCAGTTCGGGCACCGTCACCATTTCGGGATCAGCCGGAATGAGCAAAGGCATGCAGCCGGACACATGGGAAATCGCGCAAGAGTTCATCGTCCCGACCGCATGGACCGGATATTCGTCGCCAATGATGTTGGAATTGCCGATGATGCCAATGATCGGACGAGACATGATCCCTCACTCAAATCTATGGGCAGAGTATATGCTCACAGAATCCCTCTGAAAACAGGGCAATCTACGCATCAGCGCACAGTTCTGTGCGGGAAAAAACCGAAATTCGCCTAATCTTCGCCCGTCAGACCAGCCGCTTCGATGCCCGCCAGCGCGCAGATCACATCGTTGTCGCTGGTATCTCCCGTGACGCCGACCGCACCGATCACCTTGCCCGCCTTGTCGCGGACCAGAACGCCACCCGGAACCGGAACGACCTTGCCGTCATAGACTCCGTTCATCGCGGCCATGAAATAGGCCTGCTGCTCGGCGCGGGCCATCTGGGCACGGCCCGCGATGCCGAGCATCACCGTGCCATAGGCTTTGCCCTGCGCGATGCCGAAACGGCCGGGGGCCGCGCCATCTTCTCGCTCGAAGGCTTTGACATGGCCGCCACTGTCGAGAACCACCACCGCAAGCGGCTTGAGTTCCAACTCCCGCCCCTTGGCAATCGCCTTGCGGATGATGATCCGCGCTTTGGCTATCGAAATTTCGGCCATCTCGTCCTCCCAAGAACGCCCTGACGGATTCGTCCGCGTTCATCCCAAGCTGCCTGCCTAGGAAACCCGCTCAGGCCCCAACGTCAATACGCCATGACAAAAAGGAAGGCGGAGGCTGTCTCGGGCCCAAATCGGGCCGCCGCAGTCGCGTGATCCAGAGCGGATCCAAGAACAGCCCAGCACTCCGCCAGACATGGGCAACACCCCTGGATGGCACGGGCTCGTGTCCGGCTGCGCGTCACGCGTGTTGCGCCATATCAACGACGATTTCCACGGAGGGATCTAAAATGCGTACAGCAGCGGGATTCACCGATTCTTACAATTAGATGAGAGTGATAGTTTCATGAAAATTCTGTATATGACTGCCTCCTTGCTTGCAGCCGCCGTCGCCTCGCCGGTGTTTGCGGAGGGCGACTTGAGCCGCGCGAATGTGATCGAGGTCGCGATGGAGTTGGGCCAGAACGAAACCGGTATGTTCATCAGTCCGAACAGCTATGTGTTCGAGACCGGCCAGGCGTACAATCTGGTGATCACCAACACGGACGAGTTCAAGCATGAACTGGCGCTCAACGAAATGGTTGAACGCATCTTCACGCGGAAGATCGAGATTTCCGATAGCGAGGGAAATTTGGTCGCCGAGATCAAGGGCTCGATCTACGAAGTGGAGGTCGGACCGGGCCAGACGGTTCAATGGTTCTTCGTCCCGGTGCAAACGATGGAAACAATCGAGATAACCTGCGAGCTACCCGGCCACTACGAGTCCGGTATGATGGCAACCGCGACCATCAACTAACCTGATAGAGACCATGCCGGAGGGTATTGCGGGCGTCGCCGCGCTGCGGGGACAATCGAGATACCGGACTTTCCAGCATGGTTTCTTCGGCCAACGCGGTAACGCCCAAGATACCGAGACTGTCGTCAATCGACCCAGGCCTGGCGGCCGGTTCGCCCGCGCGGCCAACGGCCGCTGGCCGCCCACGGCGTCAAGACCCGAGCGGGCAGCGAGCGCTGGCGCCATGCCTGCCCGCTGCTTTCCGCGAAACCCCGTGTGCCTACGGAGCCCTGCCCTAGTTGCGCCCCCGAGCTTTCAGCTCGAGACGGCGGCGGTGCAGGATCGGTTCCGTATATCCCGAAGGCTGCTCGCGCCCCTCGAACACAAGGTCGCAGGCCGCCCGAAAGGCGATGCCGTCGAAATCGGGCGCCATCGGGCGGTAGAACGGGTCGCCCTCGTTCTGGCGGTCCACCACCTCGGCCATCTTCTTCATCGCGGCCATCGCGTCTTCCCGGCTGACGATGCCATGATTCAGCCAGTTGGCGATATGCTGCGAACTGATCCGGCAGGTGGCGCGGTCCTCCATCAGGCCGACATCGTGGATATCTGGCACCTTGGAACAGCCCACCCCCTGATCGATCCAGCGCACCACATAGCCAAGGATGCCTTGGGCGTTGTTTTCAACCTCGCGGTTGATCTGGTCGCGGTTCCATTTGCGATAGGTCGCCAGCGGAATGTCGAGCAGTGCATCGACATAGGCCCGCCGCCCGCCCTTGGCGAGCCGCGCCTGAATGGCGAAGACATCGATCTTGTGATAATGCAGCGCGTGCAACGTCGCCGCAGTCGGAGACGGCACCCAGGCGCAGTTGGCGCCCGCCTTGGGGTGGTCGATCTTCTGCTCGAGCATCGCCGCCATCTGATCAGGCATGGCCCACATGCCTTTGCCAATCTGGGCCTTGCCCGACAGGCCGCACTCAAGGCCGATATCGACGTTCTGGTTCTCGTAGGCTGTGATCCAGCCCTTGCGCTTGATGAAATCCTTGCGGCTGAAGGGTCCGGCTTCCATCGAGGTATGGATCTCGTCGCCGGTCCGGTCAAGGAATCCGGTGTTGATGAACGCCACCCGGTTCTTCGCGGCGCGGATGCATTCCTTGAGGTTGACCGAGGTCCGGCGCTCCTCGTCCATCACGCCGAGTTTGACGGTAAACTGCGGCAGGCCAAGCATCTTTTCCACATGGGAAAATATCTCGTCTGCGAAGGCCACTTCCTCAGGCCCGTGCATCTTGGGTTTGACCACATAGACCGAGCCCTTGACCGAATTGCCGCCCTTTTGCTTCAGGTCGTGAATCGCGATCAGCGTCGTCACGGCAGCATCCATCAGCCCCTCGAAGACCTCGTCACCGTTGCGATCAAGGATCGCCGGATTGGTCATCAGGTGGCCGACGTTGCGGATCCACAAAAGCGCACGGCCCTTGATCGTGGTTTCCTTGCCACTGGGATCAAGGAACGAAAGCTCGGGGTTGAGGCGGCGGGTGAAGGTTTGCCCGCCCTTGGCGACCTCTTCCACCAGATCGCCCCTCAACAGGCCAAGCCAGTTGCGATAGGCAACCACCTTGTCCTCGGCATCGACGCAAGCGACCGAATCTTCGCAATCCATGATCGCCGACAGCGCGCTTTCGATACGCACGTCCGCCAAGAGTGCCTGATCGCGGCTGCCGATAAAATGGGCGCGGTCAAACACCAGTTCGACGTGCAGCCCGTTGTTACGCAAGATCACCGAATGCGGCGCCTTGGGGTGGCCGCGGTAGCCCACGAATTTCTCGGGGCTGACAAGCGGCAGATCGTCAACAAGCAGTTGCCCCTTCTCGACATGATAGCGGCGCACATCCGCATGGCTGGTGCCGGCGATCGGGAATGCATCGTCCAGAAACACCCGCGCCCGCGCCACCACGCGCGCACCCCGGCCGCGCTCGTATCCACCCTTGGGGATCGGACCGGCCATGGCATCGGTGCCATAAAGGCAATCATAAAGGCTGCCCCAGCGGGCATTAGCGGCGTTCAGCGCATAACGGGCGTTGGTGATCGGCACGACAAGCTGCGGGCCGGCGACCGAGGCGATCTCGGGGTCGACATTGGCGGTCTCGATCTGGAAATCTTCTCCTTCGGGCAAGAGATAGCCGATTTCCGCAAGGAAAGCCTTGTAGGCTTCGTGATCGTGCGGCCTATCACGGTGCGCAACGTGCCAGGCGTCAATCTTGGACTGGAGATCGTCACGCTTGGCCAGAAGCGCGCGGTTCTTGGGGCCAAGGTCGTGAACAAGGGTCGAAAGCCCGTCCCAGAAGGCATCTGCTGCGATGCCGGTGCCGCCGAGCGCCTCGGTCTCGACAAAGGCCGCCAGCTCCGCAGCAACCTGAAGCCCCGCTCTCTCTACACGTTCGACCATTCTTCGTTCCCTCAGACTGTATGCACTAGTATGCAAGATTCCGTGCCGACCTAGCGCAAAAGTTTCCGATCGGCAACTCGATTGCGGTCACTTCACCTTACCAATCCGCGCATTCCCGCCAGGCAGGCTATCGCAACCGCCCTTGCTCCGCCCGCTCCCCTGCCCTAGAAGCCTTGGCCAGACGATTTGAGGAAACCCCCATGCTCGATGTGACCTATGACGCCCCCAAACCCAAAGTAATCGCTGGCGCGACCCGCGACTGGGAACTGGTGATCGGCCTCGAGGTTCACGCGCAGGTGGCTACCGCCGCCAAGCTCTTTTCCGGGGCTTCGACCCAGTTCGGCGCCGAGCCCAATTCCAACGTCGCCTTCGTCGATGCCGGGATGCCGGGGATGCTGCCGGTGATCAATGAGGGTTGCGTGGCGCAGGCCGTTCGAACCGGCCTTGGGCTGAAAGCCGAGATCAATCTTTGGTCGGCTTTCGACCGCAAGAACTATTTCTACCCCGACCTGCCGCAGGGCTATCAGATTTCCCAGCTCTACCACCCGATCGTCGGCGAAGGCGAAGTCCTTGTTGAGATGGGCAATGGCACCGCCCGCCTTGTGCGGATCGAGCGCATCCACCTTGAGCAAGACGCCGGCAAATCGATCCACGACATGGACCCGGCGATGTCCTTCGTCGATCTCAACCGCACCGGCGTTGCGTTGATGGAAATCGTCTCGCGCCCCGATATCCGCGGCCCCGAAGAGGCCGCCGCCTATGTCGGCAAGCTGCGCCAGATCATGCGCTATCTCGGCACCTGCGACGGCAATATGCAAAACGGCAACCTGCGTGCCGATGTGAACGTCTCGGTCTGCCGGCCGGGTGACTACGAGAAATATCAGGCCACCCAGGATTTCTCGCATCTCGGCACCCGCTGCGAGATCAAGAACATGAACTCGATGCGCTTCATCCAGATGGCGATCGACTACGAAGCCCGCCGCCAGATCGCCATTCTCGAGGATGGCGGCGCCGTCGTTCAGGAAACCCGCCTTTACGACCCCGACAAGAACGAGACCCGCTCGATGCGGTCGAAGGAAGAGGCGCATGATTACCGCTACTTCCCCGATCCCGATCTCCTGCCGCTTGAAATCGAGCAGGCCTGGGTTGACGACATCGCCGCCAGCCTGCCCGAGTTGCCGGACGCAAAGAAATCCCGCTTCATCGCCGATTTCGGCCTGTCGGACTATGACGCCTCGGTGCTGACCGCCGAGGTCTCCAACGCCGCCTATTTCGAAAAGGTGGCCGAGGGCCGCGACGGCAAGCTTGCCGCCAACTGGGTCATCAACGAGCTTTTCGGCCGCCTCAAGAAAGAAGACCACGGCATCGAGGAAAGCCCGGTTACACCGGAGCAACTCGGCCAGATCGTCGGCCTCATCACCAAGGGCGACATTTCCGGCAAGATCGCCAAAGACCTCTTCGAAATCGTCTATACCGAGGGCGGGGATCCCGAAGAAATCGTCGAATCCCGCGGCATGACGCAGGTCACCGACACCGGCGCCATCGAGGCCGCAGTCGATGCCGTCATCGCCGGGAACCCCGCGCAGGTCGAAAAGGCCAAGGCCAACCCCAAACTCGCGGGCTGGTTCGTGGGCCAAGTGATGAAAGCCACCGGCGGCAAAGCCAATCCGGCGGCCGTAAACGAGCTTGTCACCAAGAAGCTGGGGCTTTGACCCGCTTCTTTTGGCCACAAATACTCCGGGGGTGAACGGGCCGTCAGGCCCGGAGGGGGCAGCGCCCCCTATTGCACCTATTCTTCGTCCCTCACGGCGACCTTTCCCAGAGCCGCGCGCCGCTCAAGGCTTGCCGGCGACCAAGTCTCTTCGGTCACGTAATATTCCTCAACAACCTTGTGTTCCGGCGGCAGCACGACCCAAGGCTGTTTGGTCGAGGTAAAGATATGCACATCCGGCGGCATGGCCGCGGGATCGTCCAATGTCCCCGCCCTGATGAATTTGAAATACTTGCGATAGCCCCCGAAATAATACTGGCTCCAGACCGTGACCCGGCATTTTGGACACCGCGCCATAAGCTGCCCCTTGCCGCCGGGTGAGGGGATCATCATCTCCTCGACATCGCCCTGCAACAGGCTCACACGATCGGATTCGATGATGGCATTGGTCGCGAAAGCGGTGCCCGACTGGCGCTGACACCATGTGCAATGGCATCCGTGCACGATCAGCGGGCCGGAACTCATCCGATACCGGACATGGCCACAAGTGCAGCCTCCGTCGAAATATGCGGAACCATCGGGCATGGTCTTGTTCCCCTTTCCCGTCAAAGGGTCAGCCTAGACCAAAGTCGTCAAAACGCCAAATCAGGCCCGGTGCGCACCGTCGGCAAGACTTTTGACGAAGGCCAGAATGTCAGCCACGCTCTCGCCCTTGGCGATGCGCTCGACGATGGCCGAGCCGACCACGGCGCCATCGGCCACGCTGGCGATGGTCTGGGCGGCGTCTGGCGCCTTGATTCCGAAGCCGACGATCACCGGCAGGTCGGTCTGGGCCTTGATCCGCGCCACTTCGGGGCCGACGTCTCCCGCCACCGCATTGGCCGCACCCGTGATCCCGGTGATCGAGACGTAATAGACGAAACCAGAGGTGTTCTGGAGCACCTTGGGCAGCCGCCTGTCATCGGTCGTCGGTGTTGCGAGACGGATGAAATTCAGCCCCATCCTCTGCGCGGGGATGCACAATTCGGCATCCTCTTCTGGGGGCAGATCAACAATGATAAGGCCGTCGACGCCCGCGTCCTTCGCATCGACCAGAAACCTGTCGACGCCGCGCGAATAGATCGGGTTGTAGTATCCCATCATCACAACCGGCGTATCGGCGTCGGTCTTGCGCAACTCGCGCACGATCTGGAGCGTTTTCTCGAGGGTCTGACCGCCGGCAAGCGCCCTTTGACCGGCGAACTGGATGGTCGGCCCATCGGCCATGGGATCGGTAAAGGGGATGCCCAGTTCGATCACGTCGACACCCGCAGACGGCAGGCCTCTCACGATCTCGAGCGAGGTTTCATAATCGGGATCGCCCCCCATCACATAGGCGACAAAAGCCTTGCGGCCCTCTGCCTTCAGCTTGGCGAATTTGGCGTCGATCCGAGTCATGGCATTCCCTCACGTGGTCCGGGCGGGTTTGGGCCATGAAGGGCGAAAAATCAAGCCTGCGCGGCGGCGCGCTCCGGCTTGGCGCAGGATTGTCGCAGGTCCGGGTCGAAGGCGTCGCCAGAACGCGTGGCGCCCAGCCTCGCCAGAGGCGAGATCAGCCGAATATCGCCGCAGGGTGCTCGGCCATGTAGATGCGCAGCCACGGCGTATAGGCCTCGGGGCGGGAGGCAATATCCGCTTCAAGCGCCCCGCGCGACATCCAGGCCGTTTCCATCACCTCGGACGGATTGGCAGCAAGTGCGAGATCGGCCGGCGCCTTGGCCACAAAGAGATCGACAACCTCATGCTCGGTCATCCCGCCACCGACATCGGCGCGGTATTCGACCTCTTGGGTCCAGACAGGATCAAGGCCGGTGATCCCCAGTTCCTGCTGCAGCCGCCGCTGGGCGCAATCGCGCGGAGCTTCGCCCCAAAGAGGATGAGTGCAGCAGGTATTCGCCCAAAGGCCCGGCGTGTGATACTTGCCCAGCGCCCGACGCTGAAGAAGGATCTGATCGCCGTCCATCACAAAGACGCTCACCGCGCGGTGTTTGATCCCGCGCAAATGCACCTCGAGCTTGTCGAGCGGTGCCAGCGCACCATCCACCCAGGCGGGGATCATTTGCGGGTCTTGGGTCATGGGCCCGCGATGTGCGGCAATCTTTGACGCTTGCCAAGCCCTTTTCGCCAAGCCGGAAACGTGACCAATCCGCGCGGGGGCTTCAATTGAAGCCTCACTTGGGATATTTTCTCGCTATTCCGCCGCTCTTGCAAAGAGTCGCATCTACAGGAGCAATCATGAAAAAAATTGGATTTGCCGCCGCTCTGGCGATTGTCGCCGGTGTTGCCACGGCGCAAGACGCCCCCGCGGGCGACGCGGCGAATGGCGAGACCCTCTTTGGACGTCAGTGCGTGTCGTGTCATTCCGCCGTCAACGCCGAGGGCGAAGTCGTCGCCGGCCGCGGCGCGAAGACCGGCCCCAACCTCTTTGGCTTGATGGGCCGCGTGATCGGCTCGCTCGACGGGTTCCGCTATGGCGAGTCGCTTTTGGCGGTCGCAGCGACCGAAGCGACATGGGATGAAACCGCCTTTGTCGCCTATGTCCAAGATCCGACCGACTGGCTTCGCACCACGCTTGGCGATGCGCGTGCGCGCTCGAAGATGGCCTTCAAGGTTCGCGCACCCGAAGATGCCGACGACATCTGGGCCTATCTGGCCGCCTTCAACGACGAAGAATAGCCCATCCCCCGGTTCAGGGCCGTCCCGCATTTCCGCCGGGCGGCCCTTTTCTTTGACAGCCCCTTGCGCTTTGCTAGGTTGGCGCGATCCGCCGCAAGAATTCGAGACCTGAAATGAGCAAAACCGAATACCGTGTCGAACCGGCCCCGCGCCGTGGAACCAAGACCAAGGGCCTCAAGACTTCGGAAGAGCGGTTTGCCGCTGCCTTGACCGCCAAGCTCAACGAAATGGCGGAAGAGGGCTGGGATTACCTGCGCGCCGACACCCTGCCTTGCGAGGAACGCAGCGGGATCGCGGGGCGCAGCACGACCTATCACAGCGTTCTGGTTTTCAGCCGGCCAAGGACGGACGCCAGGGCCGAATCCCCAGCCGCTTTGGCCGCGCCGGAGGCAAGCCCGCCCGCAGCGCTTCCCGCCGCCGCGGCGAGCGACGAGTCCAAGAGCGGCGACTGATCAGCGGATATCGATCGCAAGGGCGTGAATGCGCCCGATGATGTCCTTGCCCAAAGCGGCGTGAATCGCGCGATGGCGGGCAAGCCGGTTCATCCCGTCAAAGGCAGGCGAGGCGATCACGATCTGCCAATGGCTCTCGCCACCGTCCTGGTATCCGGCATGGCCGCGGTGTTTCTCGCTGTCGTCGTGCACTTCCAGAAGCGTCGGCGCGAAGGCCTCGGTGAGCCGTGTGGCCATTTGATCGGAAATTTTCAATTAATTTCTCCTGCCCCCTTCAATCTTCGGTCCCAGCGTTTAAACTCCCTCGTCCGAGTCGGAAAGGTTTACTCATGGCCAAGACGGATCCCTTTGGTTTCGATATGTCGGTATCGAGCTCGAAGAAGAAGAACCCGCGCGGTCGGCGCGGGATGTCTGGCGCTTTCGAGACATCGACCCGCGTGTGCGACCATCCGGGCTGTGAGGAAGCCGGTAAATACCGCGCCCCCAAATCGCCCGACGTGCTCGACGACTATTTCTGGTTCTGCAAGGACCACGTCCGCGAGTACAACCTCAAATGGAACTTCTTCGACGGTGCGTCGGAGCAGGAATACCTGGAGCAAGTCGAGAAGGACCGCGTCTGGGAACGCCCGACCAAACCTTTCGGCAAGCGCTCGGAAGAACAGCGGGCCTGGGCGCGGCTCGGAGTAGATGATCCGCATCAGGTCCTGGGCGAAAACGCGACCCGCAATCCGGGCAAGAGCGCCACCGGTAGCCGCCGCCTGCCGCCGACCGAGCGCCGCGCTGTGGATATCCTCGAGGTCAAGGACAACATGACCAAGGCCGAGATCCGCAAGAGCTATAAGGCGCTGATCAAGGTTCTGCACCCCGACATGAACGGCGGCGACCGGAGCCAGGAAGAACAGCTTGCCGAGGTGGTCTGGGCTTGGGATCAGATCAAGGTCAGCCGACACTTCGCCGACTAGCAGATCGCGCGTCATCGCGGCCGGTGACACCGTCGACCGCGAGGGCCGAGAAGCGCCAGAGCGACCGACCCGCCCGAACCTGCGCTTTGGTCTGTTTCCCCGCAGGCGCAAACCGGCCGGAGACCCGATATATTGCCTCAGGCCCTTCCCCTTGCAGCCGCATGGGATATGGTGCATCCCGAACAACGACACGACGCCCAGACGAAAGCATCCCCCCATGGCCGACGGAATGACCGATATCAACGCAAAACCCACCGAAGAAATCTCGGTCCGCGATGTCTTTGGCATCGACACCGAAATGAAGGTGAAAGGCTTTGCCGAGCGCGGAGACCGCGTGCCGGATATCGACCCCACCTACAAGTTCGATCCCGACACCACGCTCGCGATCCTTGCCGGCTTTGGCTATAACCGCAGGGTCATGATCCAGGGCTATCACGGCACCGGCAAATCGACCCACATTGAACAGGTCGCCGCCCGCCTCAACTGGCCCTGCGTGCGGGTCAACCTCGACAGCCACATCAGCCGGATCGACCTGATCGGCAAGGATGCGATCAAACTCAAGGACGGCAAGCAGGTCACCGAGTTTCACGAGGGCATCCTGCCGTGGGCGCTTCGCAATCCCGTCGCCATCGTGTTCGACGAATACGACGCGGGCCGCGCCGATGTGATGTTCGTGATCCAGCGGGTTCTCGAGCATGACGGCAAGCTGACGCTGATGGATCAAAACGAGATCATCACGCCCAACCCCTATTTCCGCCTCTTCGCCACCGCCAACACGGTCGGCCTTGGCGATACCACCGGCCTCTATCACGGCACCCAGCAGATCAACCAGGCCCAGATGGACCGCTGGAGCCTTGTCGCCACGCTGAACTATCTCAGCCACGATGCCGAGACCGCGATCGTTCTGTCGAAGGCGCCGCATTACAACACCGACAAGGGCCGCAAAACGATCAGCCAGATGGTGACGGTCGCCGATCTGACCCGCACAGCCTTTATGAACGGTGATCTGTCGACGGTCATGAGCCCGCGGACGGTTATCGCATGGGCCCAGAATGCCGAGATTTTCCGCAATGTCGGCTATGCTTTCCGCCTGTCTTTCCTGAACAAATGTGACGAGCTGGAGCGCAAGACCGTCGCCGAGTTCTACCAGCGTTGCTTTGATGAGGAGCTTCCCGAAAGTGCTGCGTCTCTCTCCCTGGGCTAAACTGCCCGCCGCCCTCGCTCTTGCCGCCTCGGCCACTGTCGCCTCCGCGCAGGGGCTCGACAGCCTGCCCGAAGATCAACAACTCGGCTTTTGCGCAACCTTCTATATGGCCGAGCAGCAAGCCTCGGGCGCCGAAGAAAGCGCGCTTGCGGCAGCCTTCCTTGCGCTTGCCGCACAGGTCTCCGAGCAGGAGATCGAGGCATTGGCCGGGAAGCTCCAGCCTGCGGCCGATATGCTGATCGAGACATTCGGCAAACAGGCCGAGAGCATGACATCGCAGATGATGATCGATTTCTCGCGCAGCTTCTGCGAGGGGATCACCGAAAACTATGACGAAACGCGCGGCCTTCTCGAGTGAACAAACCCTCCGACAACCCGGCTGATCCGTTCAAGAAGGCGCTCGCCGAGGCCACCAAGGTCATGGCGGACGATCCCAATCTGACGGTCAGCTATTCAGTTGATCCACCGGGCATGACCGCCGACACCGTGCGCCTGCCGCAGGTGTCGCGGCGGATGACGCGCGAGGAGGTCTTGCTGGCCCGCGGCACTGCCGACGCTTTCGCGCTGCGCCACAAGTTCCACGACGAGGCCGTCGCCGCGAAATATGCGCCGCAGGGCCAGATGGCGCGCGATCTCTTTGACGCGATGGAAAACGCCCGCGTCGAGGCCGTGGGCGCGCGCTATATGCCCGGCACCGCCGGCAATATCGACGCCAAGATCGCCAACGAGGCCCGCCGCAAGGGCTATGACCAGATCACGCAGGCCTCGGAGGCGCCGCTCCCGACCGCTGCTGGCTATCTGATCCGCCACCTGGCCACCGGGCGCCCCCTGCCCGCCGGCGCCGACAACTTGATGGAGCTTTGGCGCGGGTTCATCGAGGATCAGGCAGGCGGGACACTTGAAAATCTGCAAGACGCCCTGACCAGCCAAAGGGATTTCGCCCGCTTCGCCCGCCAGATCATCTCCGACCTCGGCTACGGCGATCAATTGGGCGACGACCCCGACCTCAACGACGATCAAGACGACGAGGCGCAGGACGAAAGCGCCGATGAGGACCAGCAAGACAATCAGGGCGAGGACGACAGCCAGGGCGAAGAGGCCGAGGCCAATCCCGAGCAGTCTCAGGAACAAACGCAAGACGAGAGCCAGGCGCAGGTAACGCTTGACGAGATGTCGGGTGATGAGGACACCGAAGAGACCGAGATGCCCGAGGGCGAAGCGCCGCTCGACCCGCCGCCGCCCGCACCGCTTTCCGATGCCGACCCCAACTATAAAGCCTATGTCACCGAGTTCGACGAAGAGATCGGCGCCGAAGAGCTTGCCGAGCCGGCCGAGCTTGAACGCCTGCGCGCCTATCTCGACCAGCAGCTCGACCCGCTCAAAGGCGCTGTGAGCCGCCTTGCCAACAAGCTTCAGCGCCGTTTGCAGGCCCAGCAGAACAGGAGTTGGGAGTTTGACCGCGAAGAAGGCATCCTTGATGCCGGCCGCCTTGCGCGTGTGGTCGCCAATCCGACGACGCCGCTGTCGTTCAAGGTCGAGAAAGACACCGAGTTCCGCGATACGGTTGTGACGCTTCTGATCGACAATTCCGGCTCGATGCGCGGCCGCCCGATCTCGATCGCGGCGATCTGCGCCGATGTTCTGGCCCGCACACTTGAACGCTGCGCCGTGAAAGTCGAGATCCTCGGTTTCACCACCCGCGCGTGGAAAGGCGGCCTCAGCCGCGAGAAATGGCTCGCCCAAGGGCGCGAGATGCAGCCCGGCCGCCTCAACGATCTGCGCCACATCGTCTACAAATCCGCCGACGCGCCCTGGCGGCGCACGCGCGAGAACCTTGGCCTGATGATGAAAGAGGGCCTCTTGAAGGAAAACATCGACGGCGAGGCCCTTGAATGGGCGCACCGGCGGCTTCTGGGGCGGCGCGAGCAACGCAAGATCTTGATGGTGATCTCGGACGGCGCGCCGGTGGACGATTCAACTTTGTCCGTTAACCCCGCGAATTACCTTGAAAAACACCTGCGCGACGTGATCGCCATGGTGGAAAAGCGCAAGGCGGTTGAACTCCTCGCTATTGGCATCGGCCATGACGTGACCCGCTATTACCAGCGGGCCGTGACGATCACGGATGTCGACCAATTGGCCGGAGCGATGACCGAGCAGCTGGCCGGACTCTTCGACAGCGACCCGCGCAAGCGCGCGCGGGTTCTTGGGATGAAGAAGGTCGGCTAAGCGGCCGCGTTTTCAGTATTATTTTTGGGCTGGGCCCGCAGGAGAGAGTCATGTTCCAATCTTTCGAATCCACCTCCTCGCCAGCGCAGGGGCCAGCCCGCCTCGCTGCTCTTCGGGCCGAGATCGCCGCTCAGGGGCTCGTCGGCTTCATCGTCCCCCGCGCCGATGCACATCAGGGCGAATACGTGGCCCCCTGCGACGCGCGGCTGGCGTGGCTTTCAGGTTTCACCGGCTCGGCTGGCTTCTGCGCCGTCTTGCCCCAGATTGCCGGTGTTTTCGTCGACGGTCGCTACCGGCTTCAGGTGCGTTCGCAGGTCGCGCTTGAGGCGTTCACGCCGGTTGACTGGCCCGAGGTCGGGCTTGCCGACTGGCTGATCGAGCATCTCCCCGATGGCGGTGAAGTGGGCTTTGATCCGTGGCTTCACAGCGTTGAAGAGATCACCAAACTTCGCGTCAGGCTTACACCCAAGCGCATCACCCTCACGCCGATCGCCAATCTTGTCGATCGCATCTGGGAAGACCGCCCCACCCCTCCGACGGCCCCGTTCGAAGCTTATCCGGTTGACTACGCAGGCGAGGCCCACGAGACCAAACTCGCCCGTCTTGGCAAGGCACTATCCGAGGGAGGCTATGCGGCTGCGGCGATTACACTGACCGACAGCGTCGCTTGGCTCCTCAACATCCGTGGTCACGATATTCAGTGCAATCCGGTCCCCCATGCCTTTGCGATTCTCAATGCCGATGGCACCTGCGATCTCTTTTGCCGCGCGGGCAAGGCCGATGCTGTGGTGGCCCATCTGGGCGACAAGGTTCGAATTCAGGACGAGGAGGATTTCGCCAAGGTTCTGGCCACCGGCGAGGGCAAGGTGCTTCTCGACAGCCGCTCCGGCCCGCAAGCCTTGGCGGATGCGCTCGAGGCCGCCGACCGCCCGTGGGAGGCAGGCAGCGACCCGTGCGTCCTGCCCAAGGCCTGCAAGAACGAAACAGAAATCGCCGGCATGCGCGAGGCCCATCTGCGCGATGGCGCGGCGGTGAGCCGGTTTCTTGCGTGGATGGCTGCCGAGGCGCCGAAGGGCGGCCTGACCGAGATCGACGTGGCGACCGCCCTCGAAGGGTATCGCCGCGACACCAACGCGCTTCTCGATATCAGCTTCGAATCGATTGTCGGCGCAGGCCCGAACGGGGCGATCATGCATTATCGCGTGACCCATGAGACCAACCGCCCCGTGAAGGCGGGCGAATTGGTCGTCGTCGATTCTGGCGGCCAGTATCTCGACGGGACGACGGACATCACCCGCACCGTCGGCGTCGGTCCCGTCGGCGAGGATGAGAAGCGCTGCTATACACGCGTCCTGCAAGGGATGATCGCCATCAGCCGCGCACGGTTTCCCAGGGGCGTGGCTGGCGCCCACCTAGACGCGCTCGCCCGTTATCCCCTCTGGGTCGAGGGCAAAGACTTCGATCATGGCACGGGCCACGGCGTCGGTGCCTATCTTTGTGTCCACGAAGGACCGCAGCGGATCAGCCGTGTCTCGGATATCCCGCTCGAGCCGGGAATGATCCTGTCGAACGAGCCGGGCTATTACCGCAATGGCGCCTTTGGCATCCGGATCGAGAACCTGATCGTCGTGAAGGCCGGCGAAGCCATCGACGGCGGCGATCCACAGCGCAAGCTCCTGTCGTTTGAAACCATCACCTTCGCGCCCCTCGACCGTGCCTTGATCGTAACGAGCCTTTTGTCGCAGGACGAGCGCGTCTGGATCGACGATTATCACGCCAAGACATTGGCCAAGATCGGACCCCGCCTTGACGGCGCGGCGCTCGACTGGCTCAAGAAGGCCTGCGCCCCGCTCTAGGGGCCAACACCGGGAGGGGCAGATGCCCGAACGCTTCAAGATCCGCCCCCTCGAGGGGACATGGGTGGTGCGCGCCGGCGGCGCGATTCTCGCCGAGTCGGATCATGCTCTTGAGCTGAACGAGGGTGACCTGCCGCCGGTGATCTATTTCCCCAAGGGCGATATCGCGATGGCCTTTCTCGAGGCGAGCCAAACCCGCGCGACCTGCATCCACAAAGGCGAGGCGCATTACTATACGATCATCGCCAAGAGCGGCCCGATCAGGGATGCGGCCTGGACCTATGCCGAGCCGAAAAAGGCAGTGGACGAGATCGCTTGCTACATCGCCTTCGATACCGAGCAGGTGGCGGTCGAAGAACTCTAGGAGTGCTCTTCGCGGGCCTGTTCTGCCAACGCGCGGTTGTAGGCCTTGAGCGCATCCACATGGTAAAGCACCCCGAGAAGATCGGGCGCGTCTTCCTCCCCCCCGATCCGCACGACAGGCAAGAAATCGGCACCCGACTCCTCGAAGTCCGGCAGGGCCTGACGAAGGGTGTCCGCGGCGTCCACATAGCGGCCCTTGCGGATCATCTCCCAACAAGCCTCTTCCTCCGGCGCTCGTTCGGTCGCCAAGGCGCGCATGACGCTGGTGACGCGCACCTTGCCCAGAAGATAGGTCTGCGGACCGGCGGCCAGATGGATGCCGCGCCGCTCGAGTTGGGTCAGGAAGAAGGAGCGATCGACCAGCCGTGAGGCCAGCGCGGTGGAAAGCGAGACGGCCACCATCACAGCTAGGCCCGTCTGCCAGTCGCCGGTCAGCTCGAAGATGATGAGCGTTGTCGAGATCGGCGCTCCAAGAACAGCGGCGGCCACCGCGCCCATGCCGGCGAGGGCGTAAAGCGTCGCGGGGCTCGATCCTTCGGGGAAAACGCTCGTGGCCGCGAGCCCGAAAGCAAGGCCCGCAAGAGCGCCCACCATCAGCGAGGGGCTGAAGATCCCGCCGCCCATGCGTCCGCCCATCGTTACCGCCACGGCGATAATCTTGATGATGACGAAGACCACCGCCTGCCACAAAAGTATCCCGCCGGTGATCGCCTCCGACGTCACGCCCCAGCCGACGCCAATGATATGCGGCCACCAGATTGCGATGCCGCCAAGGATCGCTCCGGCAATCATCGGCCGCAGGGCGCGATGGAGCCCAAGCCGCGCTTGCACCACATCTCCAAAGCCTTCCGCCCAGAAAATCGACCGCATGAGGGCCGCGGCAACGATGCCGCAGAAGAGCCCCAGAACGACAAAGGCCGGCAGCTCGGCGTAAAAACCAAGCTCGGTATTGGGAGAGAGGAAGAACTCGGTCACATCGCCCATCACAAGGCGGCTCACCACTGTTCCGGCGACGGCGGCGATGGCGATCGGCGCGAAGGCCTTGATCGCATAGTGCCGCAGCACCACCTCGAGCGCGAAAATCCCGCCCGCGATCGGCGCGTTGAAACTGGCGGAAACCGCGCCCGCCACCGCACAGCCCATGAGCGTCCGGCCATGGATGCCATCGGCGTGAATCCAGCGGCTGACATAGGTCGCCATCACGGCGGCAAGGTGCACGACCGGCCCTTCGCGACCGCTCGAACCGCCGGTCGAGAGGGTCACGAAACTCGCCAGCGCCGAAGCGACACCCGCCCGCCGCTCGATCCGGCCCTCGTTCAGAGCCGCGCCCTCGATCACATCGGCCACCGCCCTGACCCGACCGTCGGGGGTAAAGACATGAAGGACGATACCAACGACGAGCCCGCCCAGCATCGGTATGGCGAGAAGCCAATACCAGGCGATCCCGGCCGCCTCGCGGTGGATATGGGCGACGTCGTCTGTTCCGTAAACAAGCGATTGCAGATGCGAGACGCCGAGCCGAAACAGAAGCGCGGCGAAGGCGGCGCTGATCCCGATCGCAAGGGCGATGAACCAGAACTGGACCTCGCTCGGCCCGTTGCGGCGCACCACCCGCAGCGCCTCTGCCAGCCCTCTTCCGAGGCCCGACATGCTGTCTTTCAGGTATCCGCCCAGCTGCTCTGCCATGCCTCTCGCCGCTTTTCCTGACGGGCGACCTCCTCTAACCTGCCCGCAGACCAGAGTAGAGCCAGCCATGACAATTGATGCCGCCATTGACGCCCTCCAGTCCCTTCTAGGGGATCGGATCACGCGGTCCAAGTCTGATCGCGATCTGCATGGGCGATCAGAGAGCCATTTCCCCCTGACCCCGCCCGATGCGGTTGCCTATCCCGAGACGACCGACGAGGTTTCGGCGCTGGTCAAGATCTGCGCGGCGCATGGTTGCCCCGTGATCGGGTGGGGCGCGGGAACCTCGCTTGAGGGGCACGGGCTGGCCATTCGCGGCGGGATCTCGGTCGATTTCTTGCGGATGAACAGAGTTCTGGAGGTCAGCGCCGAGGATATGGACGCCCGGGTTCAGCCCGGCGTGACGCGCGAAGGGCTGAATGCGGAGCTGCGCGCCACCGGCCTTTTCTTTCCCGTCGATCCCGGCGCAAACGCAAGCCTTGGCGGCATGGCGGCGACGCGGGCAAGCGGCACAACCGCCGTGCGCTATGGCACGATGCGCGACAATGTCCTCGGGCTTGAGGTGGTGCTGGCCGATGGGCGTGTGATCCGCACCGGCACACGCGCTCGCAAATCCTCGGCGGGCTATGACCTGACCGCCTTGTTCGTCGGTTCCGAAGGCACGCTCGGTCTTGTCACCGAGCTGACCCTGCGCTTGCGCGGCCAGCCGCAGGCGACCTCTGCCGCCGTCTGTGCCTTCGAGACGATGGAGGGCGCTGTCGCCGCTGTCATCGAGACGATCCAGACCGGCGTGCCGATGGCGCGGATCGAGTTTGTCGATGCGGCAACGGCTTTTGCGGTCAATGCCTATGCGGGGGCAGGCTTTCCCGCCCTGCCCCACCTTCTGGTCGAGTTTCACGGCACCGAGGCGGGCGTCGCCGAACAGGCCGAGACCTTCGGCGCCATCGCCACTGACCACGGCGGGCGCGGGTTCGATTGGGCGCGTCAGGCCGAAGACCGCAATCGCCTGTGGAAGATGCGGCACGACGCTTATCTGGCGATCCTTGCCTCGCGCCCCGGCGCACGGGCCATCGTGACAGATGTCTGCGTGCCGATCTCGCGGCTTGCACAGGCGGTGGTGGAAACTCAGGCCGATATCGCAGCCTCGCCGATCCCCGGCCCGATCCTTGGCCATGTGGGCGATGGCAATTTCCATGCGATCCTGTTGATGGACCCGTCCAATCTGCAAGAGGTTGAGGCGGCCGAAGCCCTTTCCGCCCGCATGGCCGAGCGCGCGCTGCGCCTTGGCGGAACGGTGACGGGCGAGCATGGCGTCGGAATGGGTAAGCTGGGCTATATGGAGGCCGAGCATGGCGGCGGCTGGGATGTGATGGGGGCGATCAAGGCTGCGCTCGATCCCGAAGGCATCATGAACCCCGGCAAGATCGTCCGTGGCAACTAGCCAAGAAGTGCCCGCGCCGCGGCCCGTGCCGCATCGGTGATCTGGTCGCCCGAGAGCATTCGGGCGATCTCGTCGATCCGCTCGTCGGTATCCAAGGGCACGACAGCGCTCGTGGTTTCGGTATCGGTCTGCCGCTTTTCCACGCGCCAGTGATGCCCCGCCAGCGCCGCGACCTGTGGCGAATGCGTGACGACAAGGATCTGCCCGCCCTTGGCCAACGCGACAAGACGGCGGCCGACGGCATCGGCGGTGGCGCCGCCCACGCCACGGTCGATCTCGTCAAAGATCAGCGTGAGGCCAGCTTCGGTTTGCGTCAGGCACACCTTGAGCGCCAAAAGGAACCGGCTGAGCTCGCCCCCCGAGGCGATCTTGGCCAAGGGTCCGGCGGGCGCTCCGGGGTTGGTGGCGACGGTAAAGGCCACCTGATCGGTGCCCTCTGGGCCGGGATCGCCCGCGCCGATGTCGGTCGTAAAGACAGCGCGTTCCATCTTGAGCGGCGCGAGCTCGCGGGTCATGGCGGCATCGAGTCGTCCGGCGGCCCCGGTGCGGGTGGCGCTCAAGGCGTCTGCGGCCTTGGCATAGCTTTCTTCGGCGCCCTTCAGAGCCGCGCGCAGCGCCTTGAGCCCCGCCTCGCTATTGTCGAGCGCCTCGATGCGGGCGTGGAAATCGGCGGCAAGCGAGGGCAGCGCATCGGGCCCGACCCCATGCTTGCGGGCAAGGCCACGGATCGCGAAAAGGCGCTCTTCAAGGCGCTCGAGGTCGGTTGGATCAAAACTCAGCGCCTCGAGGCACTCTTCAACGCCGCGCTGCGCCTCGCCCAGTTCGGTCATTGCCCTCTCGAGAGCCGCCAGTGGCTCGTCAAGCCGCCCCTCCGCTTTGTCCGCCGCACCGCCCAGCCAGCGTGAGGCGTCCGAGAGCATCCCTTCGGCGCCCTCATATCCAAGTGCTTGATTCGCGCGGCCAATATCGACCCTGATCTTTTCGGCCGCCTGCATCAGACGGCGTCTGGCATCAAGATCGGCCTCCTCGCCCGCCTCGGGCGCCAAGGCGTCAAGCTCGGCCGCCGCATGGCGCAAGTAATCCTCTTCTGCCCGCGCCGCCTGAAGCTTGGTCTCTGCCTCGGCCAGCGCCCTGGCCGCAGCGCTTCGGGCGTTCCAGGCAGCGCGGGTCGTGGCGACCAAATCGCCCGCACCGGCAAAAGCATCAAGAAGCTGCCGGTGCCCGCGCGGATTGAGAAGCCCTCGGTCGTCGTGCTGGCCGTGCAGCTCCACAAGGCAATCCGACAGCGCCCGCAAGACCTCGCCCGACACGCGCCGGTCGTTGACCCAAGCGGTCTTGCGCCCGTCAGATGTGTTGACGCGCCGCAAGATCAGCTCGCCCTCCTCGGCTTCAATTCCGGCCTCGGCCAAAACCTCGTGCACTGGATGATCCGGCGAGAGAGCAAACACCGCCGTGACCTCGCCCTGCTCGGCCCCTGCGCGCACGAGCTCGGCCCGCCCGCGCCAGCCAAGGACGAACCCCAAGGCGTCAAGAAGAATGGATTTTCCCGCGCCCGTCTCGCCAGTGAGCACATTGAGGCCCGGCTGAAACTCGAGAGCCAGCCGATCGATGATCAGCATATCGCGGATGTCGAGACCCCGCAGCATCGATCACCGCCGGGCCGGCGCGGCGCCTGCCTTCATCACAGCCACTCGCCCTTGACCATCTGCCGGTAGATCGTCGACAGCCAGCTGTTGCCAGCGGCCCGCGCATCAAGCCCTTGCCCGGTCAAAAGATCGTAGCTGTCTTGATACCATTCGGTCGACTGGAAGTTGTGGCCGAGGATCGCGCCAGCGGTCTGCGCCTCGTCACGAAGGCCGAGGGCGAGATAGGCTTCGACCAGCCGCATGAGCGCCTCAGGCGTGTGGCGCGTGGTCTGGAACTCTTCCACCACAACGCCGAACCGGTTGATCGCCGCCGCATAGTGCCCGCGCTTGAAATAGTAGCGGCCCACTTCCATCTCTTTGGCGGCAAGGTGATCGAAGGCGAAATCAAATTTGAGACGGGCCGAGCTTGCATACTCGCTGTCGGGGTAATTCTCGATGACGCCGCGAAGCGCTTGCAGCGCCTTGATGGTCAGGCCCTGATCGCGACCGATCTCGTCGATCTGGTCGTAATAGGATAGCGCCAGCAGATACTGGGCGTATGCTGCATCGCCGTCGGCCGGATAGAAATCGAGGAACCTTTTCGCAGCGGCGGCGCTGTTCGCGTAATCCTTGTCGCGGTGATAGGCGAAGGCCTGCATGATCAGCCCGCGCTTGGCCCATTCGGAATAGGGATAGAGGCGTTCGATCTCGCTGAAATAGCGGGCGGCCTGAGGCTCTTTGCCGCGCGAAAGCTCGTATTCGCCGCGCTGATAAATTTCCTCGGCTGTGTAGGATTCGAGCGGGGCCTCGTCTTCAAGGCTGAGCGTGCCGCAACCTGACAGGAGCGCAAAAGAAAGAAGGGCCCCGATATACGTCGCTCGCACAACTGCGCCTGATTTCCGGCCTGACATTCAGCCCCCCGACATTCGTGCCTGTGATTGGAAGGGGATCGCCCCCGTCACTCCTTCGTCTAGCACAGAAAGATGGGGTGCAAAATGCCTTTTGGCCCACGCACGCGCTTCAGGCAACGACGGCGAGATCGCTGGCGTGAAGGCCCGCGCCCGGCAGGGTT
>JAURFB010000013.1 GCA_030827165.1 Marivivens sp. | reverse complement strand
GCCTCAGGCCCCTGCCGGGCGAAAGGAGCGAAATCGCCTCGAGGATGTTCGTCTTGCCCGCCCCGTTCGGCCCATGGATCACCACGGGCCGCGGATCGAGATCGAGCACGGCCTTCCGGTACGAGCGGAAATGGGAGAGCGTAAGCTCGGAAAGGAAAAGGCCGCTCATCGCGGGCGGCCTCCCTTCAGATCATCGGCGCAGTTCACGTCAAACGCGCATCGGCATGACGACGTAGACGGCGCTTGTGTCATTGCCTTCGCGCATCAGGGCCGGATCGCCGGAGGAGTTGAACATGAAGACGGCGTTCTCGCGATCGACCTGGCTGGCGATTTCCAGGAGGTATTTGGCGTTGAAGCCGATCTCGAGGCGCTCGTCGCCATAGGCCACGGCCAGCTCTTCCTCGGCGGCGCCGCTGTCGGGCGAATTGACCGACAGGACAAGGCGATCCTCATCAAGGCTCAGCTTCACGGCGCGGGACCGTTCGGACGAGACGGTGGCCACACGGTCGACCGCCTTGGCAAATTCGGCGGCATCGACCTCGAGCCGGCGCGTGTTGCCGGTTGGGATGACGCGCGTATAGTCGGGGAATGTCCCGTCGATGACCTTGGAGGTGAGGGTGATGTCGGGGGTGGCGAAGCGGATCTTGGTTTCCGAAACGCTGACCGCGATCTTCATTTCGTCATCTTCCAGAAGCTTGCGAAGCTCGCCCACCGTCTTGCGAGGGACGATCACGCCGGGCATTCCGGCGGCACCTTCGGGCAAATCGGCGTCGATGCGGGCAAGGCGGTGGCCATCGGTCGCCACGCAGCGCAAAACCTTGCCGCCATCGCTTTCGGAGATGTGCATATAGACGCCGTTCAGATAGTAACGCGTCTCTTCGGTCGAAATCGCGAATTTGGATTTGTCGAAGAGCCGCCGCAACACCGGCGCGGGGGCCGAGAAGTTGGAGGCATAGTCCGACGAGGCCATGACCGGGAAATCTTCACGCGGCAGGGTTGCGAGCGAGAAGCTCGACCGGCCTGCCTCGATATTCAGCCGTCCGGTCGTGCCGTTTTCGGTTAGCGTCACCAGCGCCCCATCGGGGAGCTTGCGGACGATCTCGTTGAGCATGACGGCGGCGACCGTGGTCGCGCCGGCGCGTTCGACCTTGGCGGGGGCGCGGTCGACCACCTCGATATCAAGATCGGTCGCGCGGAACTGGACGGTGTCGCCCTCGGCCTCGATCAACACATTGGCGAGGATCGGAATGGTGTTGCGCCGCTCGACAACCGATTGGGCCTGAGCCACCGCTTTGAGGAGGGCCGTGCGTTCGATACTGAATTTCATTTTTCTTGCTCCGCATTCCACGGCACTGCGCCGGTCGGGAGGGAAAACCTAGCGGTTTTCCCCCTCGGCTCAAGTGCTTTTGTCAAACTGTCGAAGAGTGTTGCGGCGGCGTCAAGCTTCGAGAGAGCGGCGCAAGAGCTCCAGATCATCGGCAATCTGGCTGTCTTTGTTGCGCAGCTCTTCGATCCGCTTCACCCCGTGCATCACCGTGGTGTGATCACGGCCCCCAAAACGGCGCCCGATTTCAGGAAGCGAGCGGCTTGTCAGCTGTTTCGCCAGATACATCGCCACCTGACGCGGGCGGGCGTAGGTCCGTACCCGTTTGGGGCCGATCATGTCGGAGAGGCGGATGTTATAGTGTTCGCTCACCTTGCGCTGAATCTCTTCTACCGTGACCTTGCGATCCGAGGCCTTAAGGATGTCGGCAAGGCAGTCTTGCGTCAGCTCAAGCGTGATTTCGCGGCCAACGAGGCTGGCGAAAGCAAACAGGCGGGTCAGCGCGCCTTCGAGCACGCGCACGTTGGTCGAGATGCGGTGGGCGAGGAATTCCAGGACGCCGTCGGAAATCGCAAGGCCCGGATACTGCGCCTTGTAGAACTCGGCCTTGGTCTGGAGAATGCCGAGGCGCAGTTCGTAGTCGGTCGGGTGCAGATCGACGACAAGGCCGCACTGAAGCCGCGAGCGGATGCGATCCTCGAGATCCTTGATTTCGCCGGGGGCGCGGTCTGCGGAGATGATGATCTGCTTCTGACCGTCGACCAAAGCGTTGAACGTATGGAAGAATTCTTCCTGCGTGCTGTCCTTTCCGGCGATGAATTGAACATCATCGACCATCAGGACATCAACCGAGCGGAACATCTGCTTGAAGTCGATCATCTTGCGCTCGCGTAGCGCAGTGATGAAGCGATACATGAACTGCTCGGCCGAGAGATACAGCACGCTCAGATCTGGCTGGCGGCGCTGAAGCTCGTGGGCGATGGCGTGCATCAGGTGCGTCTTGCCGAGACCGACACCGCCATAAAGGAACAACGGGTTGAACGTCACCGGGCCGCCTTCGGCCACACGGCGGGCGGCGGCATGGGCGAGCTCGTTGGGCTTGCCGACCACAAAGCTGTCGAAGGTGAAACGCGAATCGAGAGGCGAGCTGGGGATTTCGTCGGCCTCTGCCATTGTGGTTGGCGCCATGGCGCGAGGCAGGCCTGGGCTGCGGACGCCGTTGACGGCGGGCACGGCAAAGCTCAGTCGCTGAATCCCGGCGCCAGCACGGTTCATTTGATAGAGAATCTGATCGCCGAAATTCTGGGCGACATAGTTGCCGATGAAATTGGTCGGGACGTGGAAAACGGCGACACCATCAGCCAGCTTGGCGAACTCCAGGGGTTCAATCCAGTTCGAATAACTATTCGCACCGAGTGTTCCACGAAGGATCTCGCGGACACCCCCCCAAATTTCGTTCGTCATTTTCAAACCTGTCCCGTTCACTATTCTTTCCGAGCTATCGGCCCCGGCCCGACGGATCACATCTTCCTGTCTCAAAGCGCCACGCGACCCTCAGGCCACGCTGTCCCAGCTCCGAAACACGGCTCCTGCGGGGGAGGGTGGATTACCACCTCGAATATCTGGCGCGCTGCCGGGCCTTTGGCCACCAAGCAGATCCATGACATTTCGCCAATCGCGAAATGAAGCACCAAACAATAATTGCAAGGAGCCCAGCCAATCGGCCAAGCAGCCCCTTGCGCCACCCTGTTCCCCCAGGAACGATGTGAATCGCAGCTACAAGCTAGCAACTCAGATCGGCCTCCATCAACTGAACATCGCGCTTGACTCAGGGTTTGGCGAAAAAGAATCTCCCCTTCCCTTCGGGGGGCCCCTTGATTCAGCATCAGGGGCAATGAAAAGGGGCGCACCGTATCCGGCACGCCCCTTTCAAATTCACTCTGGCAGAAGCTACCGGAGAATCAGCTGATCGCCTTCACGCGAGAGGCAAGACGCGACATCTTGCGGGCGGCGGTGTTCTTGTGAACGACGCCTTTGGTGACGCCGCGCATCAGCTCGGGTTGAGCGGCGCGCAGGGCGGCGGAGGCAGCGTCTTTGTCGCCCGAAGCAATCGCTTCTTCGACTTTGCGCAGGAAGGTGCGGATGCGCGAACGGCGCATCTTGTTGATTGCAAAACGGGTCTCGCTCTGGCGAGCGCGTTTCTTGGACTGGGGCGTATTAGCCATGTTTCGGTTCCCTCGTTCGGGTCAATGTTCAATAACTGCGCAATCGGCCCGACCGGGTTCTGGAACCGGCTGATTCTGGCCTAAGCGGGCCTCACGCGCATGGATGGGGCGCCTATAACCATAGAACGCCCCGCTTGGAAAGCCCTAAAGCGGCTTATCTGTCTCGGAATTGCGCTTCGCGCTTTTCCAGGAAGGCGGCCATGCCCTCTTTCTGGTCTTCGGTGGCGAAGAGCGAATAGAAGAGCGTCCGCTCCAGGCGCAGGCCCTCTGCGAGGGTGGTCTCGAAGGCGGCGTTGACGGCTTCCTTGGCAGCAGCGGCTGCAAGAAGCGATTTCTCGGTGATCTTGACCGCTGCAGCGAGCGCCTCTTCCTTGAGCTTCTTGACCGGCACGACCCGCGAAACGAGGCCGCAGCGCTCGGCTTCGGCGGCGTCCATGAAGCGGCCCGTCAGGTGCATATCCATCGCTTTCGCCTTGCCGACATAACGCGGCAGGCGCTGGGACCCGCCAAGGCCAGCAATCACGCCGAGGTTGATCTCGGGTTGGCCGAATTTGGCGTTGTCGGCGGCGATGATGAAATCGCACATCATCGCAAGCTCGCACCCGCCGCCCAGCGCGTAGCCCGACACAGCGGCTATGATCGGCTTGCGGGTGTTGTTGAAACGGGCGCCTTCGTTGGCAAAGAGCTTTTCGGAATAGACATCGACAAAGGACTTGTCGGCCATGACCGAGATATCGGCGCCAGCGGCAAAGGCCTTTTCCGAACCGGTGATGACGATGCAGCGCACCTTGTCGTTGGCGTCTGCCTCTTCCAGCGCGTCGCACAACTCGCCGAGCAGGGTCGGGTTGAGAGCGTTGAGAGCGTCGGGGCGGTTAAGGGTGACGTAGGACACATAGTCATGCATCTCTACGATCAGGGTTTCGTAAGCCATTTTCGGGCCTTTTGTTGTGAGCAGTCGGGCAAGTGCTTAGCACTGCGGGGGCCGCGATCAAGCTATCTTTGACAACGCGGGCAATAGAAAGTGGAGCGACCACCCTGAACGATCCGCTGCACGGTGCCGTCGCAGCCGGGGGTCACGCAGGGTCCGCCTTTGCGGTCATAAACACGGAAAACATGTTGAAAATAACCGAGTTCGCCATCGGCTTGCCGGTAATCCCTGAGCGAGGAACCGCCCGCTTCTATCGCTTCGGACAGGACCTCGCGAATGATCGGCACAAGCCCGCCGACGCGGGTCTCGGAAATCTGACCAGCCTTGCGGCGAGGGTTGATTCCGGCCCGGTGGAGCACTTCGCAGACATAGATATTACCCAACCCGGAGACGATTCTCTGATCCAGAAGCGCGGTCTTGATCGGGCTTGCCTTGCCCTTGAGGCGGGCGGCGAGATAGGGGCCATCAAAGCTGTTGCCCAAGGGTTCTGGTCCGAGATCGCGCAAGAGCCAGTGATCCTCGGCGGTGGCGGTGTCGAGAAGATCCATCGCGCCAAAGCGGCGGGCATCGTTGAAGGTCACGCGGGCGCCGCCTTCGAGATCGAGGACGACATGATCGTGCTTCTGCGGTTCGGGATGGGCATCTTCGACGCCGACATTCTGGTGAAATTCGCCAAGAACCCGGCCCGAAACGAGCATTCGGCCCGACATCCCGAGATGAATGAGCAGCGACTCGCCCGAGGAGAGATCGGCCAGGATGTATTTCGAGCGGCGACGCAGGGCGAGAACGCGCTTGCCCTCTAGCCTTTCGCGCATCCCTTCGGGAAACGGCCAGCGCAGATCGGGGCGATTGATCTGCGCCCGTTCAATCACCCGACCCTCCATCGCCGGCAGCAAACCGCGGCGGACCGTCTCGACTTCGGGCAATTCGGGCATGGCAGGCTTCCTATGGGCGGGGGTCCGGTGTATGCCCCTTTCGTTGCCCATTGTTCAGGGCCACAGGATTGACGGCAAGAGCCCATGACGGACACGACGGACAGGACAACGCATTTCGGTTTCGAGACCGTGCGCGAAGAGGAGAAGGCCGGCCGTGTGCGGGGTGTCTTCACTTCGGTCGCCTCGAAATACGATGTGATGAACGATGTCATGAGTCTTGGCATTCACCGCGTCTGGAAAGACGCGATGATGGATTGGCTCGCGCCGCGACCGGGGCAGAAGCTCTTGGACGTGGCGGGCGGCACGGGCGACATATCCTTCAGGTTTCTCAAGCGGGCCGGGCGTGGCCAGGCCACCGTGCTTGATCTGACCGAGTCGATGCTTGTCGAAGGGCGCAAGCGCGCCGAAGCGGCAGACATGGCGGCAAGCCTTGATTGGGTTGTGGGCGATGCGATGGCCCTGCCCTTCGCCGACAATACCTTTGACGTTTATACGATCAGCTTCGGCATCCGGAATGTCACGCGCCCACAAGAGGCGCTGAACGAGGCCTATCGTGTGCTGCGGCCCGGCGGGCGGCTCATGGTTCTCGAGTTCAGCCAGTTGCCCAATCCGGCCATGCAAAAGGCCTATGACCTTTATTCCTTCAACGTGATCCCGCGCATGGGGCAAGCAATCGCCAATGACCGCGACAGCTATCAGTATCTCGTTGAATCGATCCGCAAGTTTCCCGATCAGGAAACTTTTCTCGGCATGGTGAAGGCGGCGGGCTTCGGTAATGCCGCCTATCGCAACCTGTCGCTGGGCATCGCCTGCCTGCATTCAGGGTGGAAAATCTAGGATGCGCGGGCCCCATAATATCTGGCGGCTGATCCGCACCGGCGCGACGCTTGAACGGGCGGGGGCGATGAATGTCGTGCTTGATGCCTTCGAGGCGGGGCCGATGCTGCGCTTGGCCGCGCGGACCTTTGCGATACCGTTCAAGTGGCTTGGCTATCGCGGCGACCCCAAGTTGCCGCCGGCAACGCGGGCGCTTACCGCGCTGGGGCCGGCCTATATCAAGTTTGGCCAGATCCTTTCGACGCGGCCCGATGTGGTCGGCGAGGAACTGGCCAAAGAATTGCGCGTCCTGCAGGACAAGCTGCCGCCATTTTCGACCATGGAAGCCAAGGCAGAGATCAAGCATGAGCTGGGGATCAGCGTTGATGAGGTGTTCAGCGCCTTTTCCGATTCGATCGCTGCGGCCTCGATCGCGCAGGTTCACCGTGCGACCCTGAAAGCCACCGGCGAAGACGTGGCGGTCAAGGTTTTGCGCCCTGGTATCGAGCGCTCCTTTCAGCGCGATATCGACGCCTTTTATTTCGCCGCCAACGTGATCGAGTTCCTTTCACCGTCGTCGCGCCGCCTTCGGCCGCTTGACGTGATCCGGCATTTCGACGGGGTGGTGCAGGGAGAACTGGACCTGCGCCTCGAAAGCGCGGGGGCCTCGGAGTTTGCCGAAAACACCAAGGGCGATCCCGGCTTTGCGGTGCCGCGGGTGAAATGGGCGCTGTCGTCGCGGCGGGTCATGACGCTCGACTGGGCCGACGGGGTCAACGCGGGCTACAACGAAGCGATCGACGCGGCCGGCCATGACAGGGTGGCGATTGCGTCGCGTATCCTTCAACTATTCTTGCAACACGCGCTGCGCGACGGATTCTTCCACGCCGATATGCATCAGGGCAACCTCAAGGTTGCGCCGAATGGCGATGTGGTGGCCTTTGATTTCGGGATCATGGGCCGCATCGACGAATATACGCGCCGGGTCTATGCCGAGATCCTGTTTGGCTTCATCAAGCGCGATTACATGCGCGTGGCACAGGTGCATTTCGAGGCCGGCTATGTTCCGGCCGACCGCGACGTGGACGAGTTTGCCAACGCGTTGCGGGCCGTGGGCGAGCCGATTTTCGGCATGGACGCGAGCCGGATCTCGATGGGGCGGCTTCTGGCCTATCTCCTTGAAGTCACAGGACGTTTCGGGATGCAGACACGCACCGAACTGATCCTGTTGCAGCGCACGATGGTGGTGGTCGAAGGGGTTGCGCGCTCGCTCGATCCGCATATCAACATCTGGGAAGTCGCCCACCCGGTGGTCGAGGACTATATCAAGGACAGCATCGGGCCAAAGGCGGCGATACGCGATGCGATCCGCACGATGCAGGTCTTGTCGCGGTTTGGGCCAAAGCTGCCCAAGCTGGCGGAAGAATTGCTCAACCGTCAAGGCAAGCCCGAACCGGAGCCCAAGCCGCCAAGCCTCTGGCTGGCTGCCTCGCTGATCCTTGTGGGAGCCGCGGCGGCGACCGCGGGTTTCCTCGTTTCGCTCAACCTCTGGGGCTGAGAGGACCGTTAGACGCCAGCCCGCAGCCTGTGACCTCGGAGAAAGGCACCTCGATCCCGCCGGTCAGCGCAAAGACAAGGCCTTCCTCGTTTGCCCTGACCTCGCTCACACGCGCATAAACGGCGGCCGGCGTTTCCTCATAGCTCGCGTCAGCCGCATCGCGGACAGAGAACCGATAGAGGCCTTCCGAAAGGCGATTTCCATAGGCGTCCGTTCCATCCCAATCGATGCTTGTCGCACCCGGAGGCACGGGCCCTGTTGCGACCACGGCACCCCCCGCGTCGCGGACGATCAGGGCGAGGGATTCGGCCCGGCGCGCGGCGGGAATCTCGATAGCAAGCGGATCGCCCACGAAAGACGCCGGAGCAACGGCAAGGACATCCTTGCCAATCCACTGCGCCGCTTGTCCAAGACCGCTGCCGCCAAGAAGCTCGCTCAGGTCAGAGAGGATCTGGTTGGTTCGGACTTGCTGTTCGACGCCCGAGAACGTGGCGAGTTGCACGGCGTAATCGGCCGAATCGATGGGGTTGAGCGGATCCTGATTTTGCATCTGGACGGTCAGCATTTTGAGAAATGTCTCAAAGTCCGAGCTGATCGCCGCGGATTTTCGGGGCGGCGAAAGCGTGGCTTGGGTCGTCGAATTGGGCTGGATTTCCATGTGACCTCCTATATTCGCAAGTCCAACCCGCCGACGCGCAGCGAAGGGTGGGATGTGATTTTGCCGGTTTCGGCTTGCGCCGTGTCTTCCGAAGGCGCGGCTTGCGCGGGCAGGTCAGGCAGGCTCTTGTTGCCCTGCTGGCCGCGGTTTTGCGCGAAATCCAGAGCCACTTCGGTGTAGCCCTGCTGGCGAAGATCGCTGGTCAGTGCATCTATATGCCGTCGGATCAGATCGAGCGTTTCGGGGCGCTCGACAAAGACCGAGACAGTCACCCGTGTGTCATGCGGGGCAATTGTCAGCCGAACCTTCCCAAGCTCTTCGGGCTCAAGGGCGATCTCGATCTCGCCCCCCTCCGACCGCCGGATCGCGACGGCAAGCTGTTGGATGGTGGCTTGCCCCAATCCTGACGCAGTCGTGGATCCGGATACGGGGGCCGCGGGATGGGCCGGGTTGCCTGAAGGGCCGGAAATCTGGCTTTCTGCGGTTCGGCTCGCCGCGATGTCGTCTGCGGTCGCTTCGGGCGATTGCGCGCCCACGAAGGCAGGTTGGGTCGGCTTTTCCCTGGCAGGATCTGCGCGCTGGGTTTCAATTTTTCCGGTCGGTCGATCCTGCGATTTTCCGCCCTGGCCTTCACGACCGCCGTCGCTCGCAATCCCGGCGTTGGTCAGCAGTGGCATTCCCTGAACAGGGGCTGGTGTTGGCAAGCGCCCCTCCTCGGGCGTTGCACCGCCAGCGGCCGGTGCGAGGGGCGTTTCTCGAATCCCCTTTGCCACGGCTGTCTCTGGCAAGGCCTTGGCGCCGACAATCCCGGGTGCCCGAGCAAGGCCCAAGGCTTTGGCGTGCTCTGGTGCGAGAGCCTGCGCAAGGCCCGAGGCTTTGGCGTGCTCTGGCGGCATCGACTGCGCGTCAGCATGGCCGCGCGGCAAGGCGACGGCGCTTTCGGCAGAGACATTCCAGGGCACGGGTGGCGCGTCGGAAGACAGGGGATGAAGCCGCACCGGGCCGAGCGCATTCCAGGCTACCACGTTCTTGGCGCCCGAGGCTGCTGGTTGCTCGGCCTGAACGCCCTGTCCGTTCGACGGGCGCGATTCAGGCTGTGGCGTGTCGGCGGGCGGCTCGACGTGCCGCGCCTTGAGGGTTGGTGGCAGGACGGGCGGCGTCTGGCGGTTCTGAACTTCGTCGGTGAGCCGCCTAGGCTCATTCCTCGCAGTTTGGGCACCGAGGCTGTCGCGGACACTTTGCACTTGGGTCTGGCTTGGTTCGGCCAGGCCCGGTCCGGGCTCAAAGACATCTGCCGACAGATCATCGGGCGGGGCTGGCGGCGCCGCTGGCCCTTCGGGCATCCGACGCGCAAATTCGATTACGACCGCGGAGAAGGGGAGGCCCGCACCAACCGCCGCCTGCGGCGCGCCCTCTTCGATCGCCGCCGAAACGTCTGGATCGCCGCCGACAACTGATCCGGCCAGGAGCCGGGCAAAGTCTCGCGCGACGCGGGGCGGCTGGTCGACAGTCGACTGTGCCGCCTCCGATACTTCGGCGCCTGCGACGACAGTAGGGAAGGAAGGAATCTGCATTCGGGTCTGATCCTTTCTGGAACCGACCTGCAGCCTGCCACATCAAAGTTACCTGAAATTTACCGCCGCCCCGCATTGTGAGCCGACTCGGACCATCACAGAGGCCTTCGATGATTACAGGACTGACCGGATCGGCATTTGCCCCCCATAACGCCGAGGATCCAGAGGCCCGCCTGCGCAAGGCAGCGCAGGATCTTGAGGCGAGTTTTCTGCGGGAGATGCTCAAAAGCGCCGGACTCAACGCGACAGAGTCGGGCTTTGGCGGCGGTATCGGGGAAGACCAGATTGCCTCATTCCTGACCGAAGCACAGGCCCAGGAAATTGCCCGAGCCGGAGGCATTGGCCTCGCCGAAACGATTTTCGATGCCCTGAAGGAGAGAATGAATGAAACCTTCGATCATGGATGAACTCCTGGCCGGCCTCGATTCGGAACGGCAGGCCATCTTGTCGGGCAGCTATGAAACCCTCGCCTCTGTTATCGAAGCGCGGGAACGGCTGATGGCCGGAGCGCCAAAGCTCTCGGCGGACGAGGCCTGGCTTCTGATGGACCTCGTCGGAAGGAACCAGCGGCTTCTGTCGTCGGCAATCCGGGGCGTCCAGGCTGCCATAGGGCGCATCGCGGACATTGAACGCGCCCATACCCAACTTGGCACCTATCGCAAGGACGGCACGCAAGGCGACGATAGCGGCCGAAGCGGGCGGCTCGAACACCGCGCCTGAGGAGTTGATAAAATCCAAGGCATTTTCCGGACCGCGATTCATCCCCCATTAGGCACAAGCGTCCCAGACTGCAATTCGTGCAAAGCATAGGTCGGCCCGCCCGACACACGTCAGAATGACTGATCAAACGCCGCCCCGCGGCTTTCCTGAAAACCTGGCGCAAAACGCGCCACCCTTTATAAGGAAACGCTCTCATGGCAACCTTCCATGCGCCGCCGTGGTGACCCTCGCCCCCCACGACCTTCTTGCGTTTGATAATGACCGGAGCAATCGCTGCCGCGCCCATGCCTTCACCCTCTGCTCACCCAAAAACCGGTCTAGCAGCACCGGGTTGAGAGGGGCTTAAAGGCGGTCAGAGCGCGAGCGAGCAGCCGCTCTTGCGATCAGACTCTTCGGCCAGATCGAGCACCGCCTGCAATTCGGCCCCGCGGCGGAAATCGGGCCGCTCGGTGCGGCCGTCACGGATCGCGGCGACAAATCGCTGATAGTTGGTCTCGACAGGGGGGGTCTCGATGTTGGACCAGCGGGCAACCGGCATGTCTTCGCCAAGGCAGCCGCGCAGCAGGCTGATGTTGTCTTCATAGCGCACGTCGAGCGCGCCTTTGGTGCCATAGATTCGCAAAGAGAGATCGTTCAAATGGCCCGACGCCATCCGGCTTGAATGAACGACACCGACCGCACCGTTTTCGAGCTCAAGATGCATGTTGAAGCTATCGTTCGCATCGAGAACGTAATCGCCAATACGGCCCCCCGGCACCTTGTCAAAGGTGGTCAGGCGGCAACTGACGCTTTTCGGCGCACTGCCGGCGACAAGTGTCGCGTAATCGAGGATATGGACGCCGATATCGCCCAACACACCCTTGGACCCATGCGCCGTGGAAAGACGCCAGAGCCATTTGCTTTCGGTCGTCCATTCCCCCCACGCCGGCTGTGTGAGCCAGCTTTGCAGATAGGCCGCCTCGAAATGCCGAACCTCGCCGACCGCGCCCTCCGCCACGAGGCGTGCGGCGTGCATGAGCGCAGGCACGTTGCGATAGGTCAGGTTGACCATGTTCACCACACCCGCCGCCTCGGCGGCGCCGGCCATTTCCTCGGCGTCGGCGCGATTGGCTGCGAGGGGCTTTTCGCACATGACGTGTTTGCCCGCGGCAAGAAGCGGCATCGTCGTGGCATGATGCGCTGCATCCGGCGTGACGTTGGTCGCGGCGTCGAAAGCGCCCCAGGCGAGCGCCTCGTCGAGCGACGTGAACCGATTGGGAATCCCATGTTTGTCGCAAAAGGCGTCAAGGCGCTCGATGCTCGTATCGACGCCTCCGACCAGCTCGACCCCCTCGATGGCCGCGAAGGATTCGGCATGGGCATTGGCCATGCCCCCGGTGCCAACGATCAGGATACGCAAGCTCATCTGAAGCCCTCTTCGCCGTCGTGATGCAGGCGCGGCCCGCGCTCTTCGAGCGGCTCGAGCGCCTCTGTAACCGGCACGTTCGGCGCCTCGGTCACGCCCGTCAGGCGCGGCGCGGCGCTGTGCGCCCATTTCACGGCGTTCTTCAAGACCTTCCGCACGTTGGCGTCATGATACGTCGGGTAGGCCTCATGGCCGGGCCGGAAATAGAATACATTCCCCGCCCCGCGCTTGTAGGTCACACCGGAACGAAAGACTTCGCCGCCCTGGAACCAGCTGATGAACACGGTCTCAAGCGGCTCGGGGATGCCGAACGGCTCGCCATACATTTCCTCGTTCTCTATCTCGAAATGATCCGGCAGGCCGGCCGCGATCGGATGGTTGCGCGAAGCGACCCAAAGCCTCTCACGCTCGCCCGCCTCGCGCCAGGAAAGGTTACAGGGCGTGCCCATGAGCCGTTTGAACACCTTGGCGAAATGGCCCGAGTGCAGGACGATCAGGCCCATACCTGCCCAGACCTGTTCGATGACCCGCTCGACGACCTCGTCCGACACATCGCCATGCGCGGCGTGCCCCCACCAGATCAGAACGTCGGTCTGGGCAAGTCTGGCCACGGGAAGGCCATGCTCGGGTTCTTGAAGGGTGGCGGTGGTCGCCATTATTGCGGCGTCTTCGTTCAGGCCCTCGGCAATACAGCCGTGCATCCCTTTCGGGTAATGACCGGCAACGATCTTGTTGGTCTGCTCGTGGACGTTCTCGCCCCAGACAGTGACGCGGATAGTCATGAATACCTCTTGTCATACTTCCCTTGAGGGTCGGACTTGCCGACCTGTTAGCGCACGACAATCGACCCGTCCATGACCTTTTGTCAGCCCTCTGCGATCCGCGGCCGTCCTTGCGCTGTAACCCTGACTGCCGCCTCGATGAACATCGGCTGCCCCTCGACCTCGACCTCGCGGATATCGGATCGGCTGGTGATCCGGATCTCTTCGACACCAGTGAGGCGCGCGCGACCCGCTGCATCCGCTTCCAACTCCTGCCGCAGCGCCTCGATCGCCTGATCACGGTCGGCAAACTGTTTTGGTCCCGCACCAAGATGCGCGACGAAGATCCCCGGCCCCGGCGAGGTAACGGTGCCGCTTGCGTGCATCGCGACCTGGCCGACAACCGCGCCGATGGCATTGGCCACGCCAGCGTGTTGGGGCAGGATCATCCGGGTATTCAGCCGCTCGCCCACCGCGCCATAGTAGGACGGGGCAGAAGCGCCAAGGCCGATGACCGGAACCCCCAGATTGAGGCTGAGGCTGATGACCCCTTGATGCCGGTCGAGCCCGGCAAGGGTCAGGGGATGGTCGGCCAGGCCCGCCGGATCGGCCCAGTCGAGGCTGTCCTCGGCAAAGGCGGCCTCGAGAAGGCAGGCGACCGTCTGGCGCGTAAGTTGGTCGATGATCTTGGCGGCCAGCGCCTCGGCGCTCTCGGCAACCCTGTCGCCACTTCCCTTGCGCCGCAGCGAGAAGAGCCGCAAGGCCTTCTCCGCCGCCCCGGCATCCCAAGCATCCACACGCCCGAGCACGTGCGACGCATCAGATGGCGTCACCCCCGCCATCATCACCTGCCCGCGCGACACGAGCCGCGCGAGCGCCGGCCCTTCCATGCGCGATTTGACGGCATCGGCAAGCTTCAGAGGCCCACTTGCCAGCCGCAGCGCGATCGCCTCTTCCCGCGCGTCCAGACCCTCGGGCATCTCGTTCCACACCGGCACCACAAAGCGCCCGCCATCCTCGGACGGCAGGCCTGTCGCCAGCGCCATGTCGAGCGCCTTGTGAACCACCTGAGGATGATCCCGCGCCAGAAGCGAGATCGGCACGACGCGCTTGGGCCCGAGCCGCAGCCCGCCTTCCAGCCCTGCGGTCAGATGCACCTCGCTGTCGCCGCCAAGCCCCCAGGTCCGCATCGCCACCGCCTCGACCATCGTCCGATAGGGGCCAACCCTGGCGCCTTGTGGATCGATGGCCGGACGGCCCTCGCGCAGAAGGCAGATGTCGGTCGTCGTGCCGCCTATATCGCTCACAAGCGCATCGCTCTCGCCGGTAAGCCAGCTTGCGCCGGCGATCGAGGCAGCCGGTCCGCTCAGGATCGTCTCGATCGGCTTTTCGCGCGCCAGCGCCGCCGAGACGAGCGCCCCGTCGCCACGCACCACCATCAGCCGCGCATCGACCCCGATCTGGCGCAGATGCGCTTCGCAGGCCTGAATGAGTCGGGCGATGAGGCCGATCAGGCGGGCGTTCAAAACGGCGGTCAGCGCCCGCTTGGGCCCGCCCAGCGCCGAAGACAGCTCGTGCGAACATGTGACCGGCTTGCCGCCTGTCACTGTGCGGATCACGTCGCGCGCGGCCACCTCATGGGCGGGATTGCGGGTGGCAAAGCTCGCCGCGACAGCGAAGCCGGTGATCCCTTTTGGCAAGGCAAGAAGCGCCTCTTCAAGCGCAGCGGCATCGAACGGCGCGGCCTCGCTGCCAGAATGGCCGTGCCCGCCCGACAACCGAATGACCGGATCGCCATGCAGCGCATCCATCAGGCCGGCGCGGCCCAGTTCCTTCTCGTCAAAGCCGATGAACACCAGCGCCACGCGCCCGCCCTGCCCCTCAACAAGGGCGTTCGTCGCAAGCGTCGTCGAAAGAGACACCATGGCGATCTGGGACGGCGCGACTCCAGCATCGGCAATGGCCGCATCAATCGCCCGGCCCACGCCCAAAGCCAGATCGGGGCGTGTGGTCAGCGACTTGGCGCTGGCGATCACCCGATCCGCCGCCTCGTCGATCACCACCGCATCGGTGTAGGTGCCGCCGGTATCGACCCCCAGCAAGTAGGCCATGGGAAACTCCGCTCCTGTTCGCCCGCTCTCCATACAGCCCCTCTCGGCTCCGACAACAGAAACCTTTCTTTTGGCTGCAAATACTCCCGCCGGAGGCCTTTGGATCGGCGCAGGCGATCCAAACGAAAACGCCCCGCAAGAGGCGGGGCGTTTCCATCGGTCTGTCGCGTCTCAGTTCAGGGCGGCATCGGTCACGGCATGGGTCCAGGCACCAACCGGTTCCGCGGTGATGACCGGATCCGAACCACCCGCCAGAAGCGTCTCGACCGTGCGGCTGTAATCGGCCTCGTCCAGCGCGCCGTTCGAGCCGGCGGTCAGCTTGGCGATCTCGCCCATCATCCGCACCTGATGCGCTTCTGTCTGGGCGCCGGTCTCGTCGTTGTCGAGAACGATCATCGCCGCGTCCTCGGGATGCTCTTCGGCCCACTTCCAGCCCTTCATCGACGCGCGGACGAAGCGCACCATGCGATCCACGAATGCCGGATCGGCGAGGTTGGCCTCAAGCGCATAGAGGCCGTCCTCGAGCGTGGCTACGCCCACATCCTCATACTTGAAGGTCACAAGCTCGTCGGGGCTGACGCCCGCATCCAGAACCTGACCGAACTCGTTGTAGGTCATGGTCGAGATACAGTCGGCCTGCCGCTGCAGCAAAGGATCGACGTTGAAGCCCTGTTTGAGAACCGTCACGCCATTGTCGCCGCCATCGGTCGAGATGCCTTCCTGGCTCATCCAGCTCAGGAAAGGATATTCGTTGCCGAAGAACCAGACGCCGATGGTCTTGCCACGGAAATCCTGCGGGCCGGTGATACCGGTGTCTTTCCAACAGGTGAGCATCAGACCCGAGGTCTTGAACGGCTGGGCGATATTGACGATCGGCAAGCCCTTTTCGCGGGCCGCGAGGGCCGAGGGAAGCCAGTCGATCATCACGTCGGCTCCGCCGCCCGCCAGGACCTGCCCCGGAGCGATGTCGGGGCCGCCGGCGAGGATCTTCACGTTCAGGTCCTCCTCGTCGTAAAAACCCTGATCCAGTGCCACATAGTAGCCCGCGAACTGGGCTTGCGTGACCCATTTCAGCTGAAGCGTCACGTCGTCGGCCGCCCATGCCGGGGCGCCCAAAACGGCGGCAAGAGCCGCCGTGCTTACCAGTTTCTTCATTTGTCTGACCTCCTTGTCAGGTTTGCTTGGTTACTCCGGCCTTTTTCGCGGCCGGTATTCTTATTTGCGTTGCGAGGGATGCCAGAAGGTCATCCGCCGTTCGAGCCATGCCACGGCCCCGTAAAAGGCTGTCCCGGTCAGCGCCGCGACGACGATCACCGCCCAGACCACATCGAGCGCCAGAGCCCCGACCGAGGTCGAGATTCTGAAGCCGAGGCCTCGCGTTGGCGAGCCGAAGAACTCTGCCACGATAGCACCGATCAGCGCGAGAGTGGTGGCGATCTTGAGACCGTTGAAAATGAACGGCAGCGCCGCCGGCAGACGCAGTTTGAAGAGCGTTTGCCAATAGCTCGACCCATAGGTTCGCATCAGGTCGCGCTCCATGGCGCTCGTGTCGCGAAGGCCCGCGACCGTATTCACCAGCATCGGGAAAAAGACCATGACAATAACCACCGCCGCCTTCGACTGCCAGTCGAAGCCAAACCACATCACGAGAATCGGCGCCGTGCCGACAATCGGGAGAGCCGCCATGAAATTGCCGACCGGAAGAAGACCGCGCCGCAGGAAATCGAACTTGTCGACGAGAACGGCGGTTGCAAGAGCTGCGGCGCAGCCGATCAAATAGCCGCCCAGTGCCCCCTTGGCGAAGGTCTGAACAAAATCGGGCCAAAGAATCCCGAGATTGCCGAACAGGGTTTCGACGATCCGGCTTGGCGGTGGAAGAATGACCGGCGGCACCGAAAGGCCGCGCACGATGATCTCCCACATCACGATGACAGTCGCCCCAAAGATCAGCGGCACCGCCAGACGGACCGCGCCACGGCCCGCATAGCGCCCATTGGCAAGCCAGGTGTTGAAGGCCCAGGCTCCGACCCAGATGGCGATGGCCAAGAGGACGAGGCTCATGGCGTAACCCCCATGCGCCGAAGCGTGCGTCGTTCGATCCAGCCGATCAGCCAGACAAGGATCGCCGCCAGCGCCGCCGCAAAGAAGAGCGCCGCCCAAAGCTGTTCGGTCTGGCCATAATAGCTCCCCCCCAGCATCCGCGCGCCAAGGCCGCCGCGCTGCACCGGCAATTCGCCGACGATCGCGCCGACAAGGCTTGCCGCGATGCCGATCTTGAGCGAGGCGAAAAGATAGGGAACCGAGGCCGGCAGGCGCAGCTTCCAAAGGGCCTGAGGTTTGCTCGCGCCATAGGTCCGCAGCAGATCGGTCTGCATTGCGTCGGGGCTGCGAAGGCCCTTGACCATGCCGACGACGACGGGAAAGAAACTCAGATACGCGCTGATCACGGCCTTGGGCAAAAGCCCCTCGACGCCGATCGAATAAAGCACGACGATAATCATCGGCGCGAGGGCGACGATGGGAATGGTCTGGCTGACAATCGCCCAAGGCATCACCGACATATCCATCGTCTTGCTGTGAACGATACCAACCGCCAAGAGGATGCCCAGCCCCGAGCCGATCAGGAAACCGATGATGGTCGCCCCGAGGGTGATCGAGCCGTGATAGATCAGCGACCGGTTCGACAGGCTCCCGGATTTCACGATCCCTCGGCGCCCGTTGACCTCTTCGTCCCACGTCGAGACCCAAAGCTCTTTGACCACCTGATGTGGCGCGGGCAGGCGCGCGCGCTCCATGCTCCAGCTTTCGCTCAGATGCTCGGTATTCCGCAGGACGAGGGCGAACCGGCTCACATCGCGGCGGGTCATTGCGCCTTCGGGATCGACAACCGCGCCCCCGCGTTCGGCCTGCGTCAGCACCTCCTGGATATTCATCGGCACCGCCGCCGCATACCACAGCGTGATGATCGCCGCGACGACCGCAAGGATGGGGCCAAGGGCCTTCATGCGCGCGCCTCAGTCATCGATATGCCCCGCCCGAAGACCATCGCGGACACGATGGGCGATGGCGATGAACTCGGCGCTGTCGCGGATATCAAGCGGGCGCTCGCGCGGCAGGGTGCTTTCGATCACGTCGGTGATCCGCCCCGGACGCGGGCTCATCACCACGATCTTGGTCGAGAGATAGACCGCCTCGGGGATCGAATGGGTGACGAAACCGATGGTCTTGCCGGTGCGATCCCAGAGTTTGAGAAGTTCTTCGTTGAGATGATCGCGCACGATCTCGTCAAGCGCGCCGAAGGGCTCGTCCATCAGAAGAATATCGGCATCAAAGGCCAGCGCGCGCGCGATCGAGGCCCGCTGCTGCATCCCGCCCGAAAGCTGCCAAGGGAACTTTTTTTCAAAACCGGCAAGGTCAACCAGCTCGAGCGTGCGCTTCACCCGCTCGGCCTGTTCTTCTTTGGAAAACCGCATGATCTCGAGCGGCAGGCGCACGTTGCCGCCGATGGTCCGCCACGGATAAAGCCCCGCCGCCTGAAACACATAGCCATAGGCGCGGCTGCGGCGGGCCTGATCGGGGGTCATGCCGTTGACCGTGAGCGTGCCGCCGGTCGGCTCTTCAAGCCCCGCGATACAACGCAGGAAGGTCGTCTTGCCACAGCCCGAGGGGCCGATGAACGAGACGAATTCGCCCTTGGCGATATCGAGCGAGACATCGCGCAGCGCATGAACCGGCCCGTCGTTCGTCTGGAACGTCAGATCGAGGTGGGCGGCAGAGATGACAGGGGCTTGAGTCATTGGGTCTTCTTCTTGCGTGGTTCTACTTCAAACACCCGTCGCCGGAATGCCGCTGCGCTTGACCGGCCTTGGCGCAGTCAGCTCTTTCCAGGTGCTCAGTGCCTTGTTCACCGCGGTATTGGGCTCGCGTTTGACGAACTCTCCGTGGCCCTCTTCGGTGCGGATCTCGCCGTCCTGCACGACGACCTTGCCGCGGGTGAGCGTAAAGCGCGGCAGGCCCTTCACCATGTGGCCCTCGAACACGTTATAGTCGATTGCCGACTGCTGGGTCTTGGCGGAAATCGTCTTTTCCTTTTCCGGATCCCAGACCACGAGGTCGGCGTCCGCTCCCACCAGAACCGCGCCCTTGCGGGGATAGCAGTTGAGGATCTTGGCGATATTGGTCGAGGTCACGGCGACAAACTCGTTCGGCGTCAGGCGGCCGGTGCCGACGCCTTGTGTCCAGAGCATCGGCATCCGGTCTTCAAGGCCGCCGGTGCCGTTGGGGATCTTGGTGAAATCGCCGACGCCATACCTCTTTTGATCGGTGGTAAAGGCGCAGTGATCGGTCGCCACGACCGAAAGCGAGCCCGATTGCAGACCAGCCCAGAGGCTATCTTGATGTTTCTTGTTGCGGAACGGCGGCGACATGACCCGGCGGGCGGCCTGATCCCAATCGGGGTGGAAGTATTCGCTCTCATCCAGTGTCAGATGCTGGATCAAAGGCTCGCCCCAGACGCGCTTGCCCTGCATCCGCGCCCGGCGGATTGCCTCATGCGCCTCTTCGCAGGAGGTATGCACCACATAAAGCGGCACGCCTGCCATGTCGGCGATCATGATAGCGCGGTTCGTCGCCTCGCCCTCGACCTGCGGCGGGCGGGAATAGGCATGGGCCTCGGGGCCGGTGTTGCCCTCGCGCAAGAGCTTGGCCGAAAGCTCGGCCACCACATCGCCATTCTCGGCATGAACAAGGGCGGTCGCGCCCAATTCCCCAAGGCGCTGGAACGAGGCATACATCTCGTCGTCGTTCACCATCAGCGCGCCCTTGTAGGCCATGAAATGCTTGAAGGTGTTGATGCCCTTGTCGCGAACGACGGTCTCCATCTCGTTGAAGACCTGCTCGCCCCACCATGTCACCGCCATGTGGTAGGAATAGTCGCAATTGGCGCGGGTCGATTTGTTGTGCCACATCTGCATGGCATCGACGAGGCCCTGTCCCTGTCCCGGCAGCACGAAATCGACAACCATCGTCGTCCCGCCCGACAGCGCCGCGCGCGTGCCGGACTCGAAATCATCCGAGGAATAGGTGCCCATGAATGGCATCTCGAGATGCGTATGCGGATCGATCCCGCCCGGCATGACATAACAGCCGGTGGCGTCGAGGACCTCATCGCCCCTGAGCCCCTGCCCGATCTCGATGATCCGGCCGCCGTTGATCAGGACATCGGCCTTGTAGGTCAGATCGGCGGTAACAATGGTGCCGTTCTTGATGACTGTGGTCATGACTCTCTCCCAAAATCGGCCCGGCCCTGGCCCGCTTTTCTTTTGGCCTTCAAATACTCTGGGGGGTTGCCTTTGGAACGCCATTGGTCCGAGTGACAATGGCGACGGGCTAGCCCCCGGCCCTAGCTCTCTATCCCCGCCGTCTCCAACACCGCGTGGAACAACACATCCGTCCCCTTCGCCGCCCAGTCGGGGCTGATCTCTTCGGCTTCGTTATGCGACAGGCCATCGACGCAAGGGCACATGATCATCGCGGTGGGCGCGACGTCGTTGATCCAGCAGGCATCATGGCCGGCGCCCGAGATAATATCCATGTGGCTATATCCCAGCCGTTCGGCCGCATTGCGAACGGCCGCGACGCAGCCTTCGTCGAAGGCAGGCGGCTCGAACTGGCCAACGATCTTGGCCTCGAAACCCACGCCGATCGCCTCGCAAACGCCCGGCGCGCGGGCCATCAGATCGTCAACCATCCCGTGCAGCTTTTCGGGAAGGTGCGAGCGCATATCCACCGTAAAGACGACCTTGCCGGGGATCACGTTGCGCGAGTTGGGGTAAACGTCGATATGGCCGATGGCGCCCACGGCGCCCGGCTGGTTCTTCATTGCGATCTCGTGGACAAGCTCGGTAATCAGCGCAAGGCCACGGCCCGCGTTCTTGCGCATATGCATGGGGGTCGAGCCGGTGTGGCTATCCTTGCCGGTCGCCGTGCATTCGATCCAGCGCAGGCCCTGCCCGTGGGTGACAACGCCAATTTCCTTGCCCTCGGCCTCGAGGATCGGGCCTTGCTCGATATGCAATTCGAACATGGCGTGCATCTTGCGCTGGCCAACCTTTTCGGGGCCCTTCCAACCGATCCGCTCAAGCTCGTCGCCAAAGCGCTTGCCCCTGGCGTCTACGCGGTCATAGGCCCATTTGAGGTCATGCTTGCCGGCAAAAACGCCCGAAGCCAGCATTGCCGGGGCAAAGCGGGTGCCTTCCTCGTTGGTCCAATTGGTCACGACGATGGGGTGCTTGGTCTTGATGCCGAGATCGTTCATCGTGCGGATCACTTCGAGCCCGCCGAGAACGCCCAAGACGCCATCGTATTTACCGCCCGTGGGTTGGGTATCGAGGTGGCTGCCGATATAGACCGGCAAGGCGTCGGGGTCGGTTCCGTCACGGAGGGCAAACATGTTGCCGATCTCGTCGACCGACATGGCCATGCCAGCCGCTTCACACCAGCGCCGAAACAGGTGGCGCCCTTCGCCATCTTCATCGGTCAGGGTCTGGCGGTTGTTGCCTCCCGCGACGCCGGGGCCGATCTTGGCCATCTCCATAAGGCTGTCCCAAAGACGTTCGCCATTGATCCTGAGGTTCTCTCCGGGTGCGGACATCTGGCCTTCCTCCTCTGGTCATCGCGGCAATTATGCCTTGCCTGCGAAAATGCTTGATTTGACCAAGTGGTCAAAGCAACGCTAACAGAGGCGAACCACCAGTCAAGTTTTCCGCGCAGTCCTGCGGCAAAACGCTTGTGAGTTTCGCAGATGACGCCATGTTGGGCACCAGTGACGAAGGTTTGAGCATGACGAAAAGCGCCCCGCGGACCCGCATTCAGGAGAAGAACCGTTCAGCGATCCTCGAGGCGGGGCTCGAGGTCTTTTCCAAGTTCGGGTATCGCGGCTCGACCGTTGACAAGATCGCCGAGGCGGCGGGACTGTCAAAGCCCAACCTTCTTTACTATTTCCCCTCGAAAGAAGCGATCTATCTCGAACTTCTGAGCGGCCTGCTTGACACATGGCTCGATCCGCTCAGGGCCTTGAACGACGACGGCAAGGCGCTTCCTGAAATCCTCGATTACGTCGGTCGCAAACTTGATATGGCGCGGGATTTTCCCCGCGAAAGCCGCCTCTTTGCCAATGAGATTCTGCAGGGCGCGCCCCGGATCGAGGACGCGCTCAAAGGTGACTTGAAAACCCTGGTCGATGAAAAGGCCGAGGTGATCCGCCATTGGATCGCAGCCGGCAAGATCAAGGACGTCGATCCGCATCACCTGATTTTCTCGATCTGGGCGCTCACCCAGCACTATGCGGATTTCGACACTCAGGTGCGGGCCGTTCTAGGTGGGCAAGACCCATTTCCCGGCGCCGAACATTATCTCGAACAGCTATTCACTAGCCGTCTGAAGCCCTAGGTCGGATCGGGATCATCATGACGGTGGCCGTGCTGATCGCGCCCAGGCGCTATCGGCAGACGCTAGACTAGCGCAGGCGGATCACCGGCCCGCCTGCGGCTTCGGCGTCTTGCGGATCGTGGGTTACGAGAAGGGTAGGCAGGCCGCGGGCCTTGGCATGATTGAAGACTAGGCTTCGGATTTGTGACCGGAGCTCGGAGTCGAGCGTTCCGAAGGGCTCGTCGAGCAGGAGCGCCCGAGGCTCGGAGAGAAGAACGCGCATCAGCGCCACCCGTGCCTTTTGGCCGCCCGAAAGTGTCGCCGGATCACGGGCGGCTAAGCCTTCAAGCCCGACCTCGGAAAGCGCCCGCTTGACCCTGCCCTGTCGTTCGGTCCGTCTGCCGCCTGGTGCGAGTCCCAGCGCGAGGTTGCCGCCAACTGAGAGGTGGGGGAACAGGAGGTCGTCCTGATAGAGGATGCCGATATGGCGCTTCCACCCAGGGAGTGTGGCGATGTTTTGGCCGCCCAAAAGGATTTCACCAGTGGCAAATAGGCCATCGGGAACTGTGCCGGTGATGGCCGCGAGGATGCTCGATTTGCCAGAGCCGGAGGGGCCCATAAGGGTCGTGATCTCGCCAGCGGCGGCGGTCAGACTGACCGAGACAATGGGAGTTGCGCCCGCGGAAATCGTGAGGGTTTTCAGGATCAACGATTCAGCCATGGAGCATTCCCTGCCGATTGCGCCAGACCCTGCGAGGCAGGGCGAGCGCCAGAGCGAATGGCGCAAGCGCGGCCGCGGCCTGCGCCAGACCATAGGCTCCGATCACCCTCCTGTCGCCTCCGGCTGCGAGCGCCAGCGCTTCGGTCGTAAGTGTGGGAAGCCGCCCGCCGCCGGCCAGAAGGGTTGGCAAGTATTGACCAATGGAAACAGCCATGCCAACCGCCACAGCGCCCGCGATGGGCGTGAGAAGGAGCGGCAATCGCAGGCGCCAGAACTGGCGGGCGGGCGAAAGGCCGAGGCCAGCGGCGATAGTGCGGTAGCGGGGATCGAGGGCATTGAAGGGATCGGCGAGCACCAGAAGAAGATAGGGCAGGACAAAGACCAGATGCATCAGGCCGACAGGGAGGGCGCCGCTGCCGAGGCCAATCTTCAGGGAGGCGGCCTGAAGGCCAGGAAGGAAGGTCACCTGCGGGACAATCAAGGGGAGGTAGACGAGAGCCGTGAGAAGGCATCTGTGTGGCTTAGCCTCAAGGCTTCCGAGGGCGAGGGCGAGGGCGAGAGCCACGACGGCAAAGGCCAAGAGAAGGGTTGCTGCGCCTGTCTCGACAAGCGCCGCGCCATGGCTGGCCCAGACGCGGAAGCTAAGGGTTTCGGGCAAGAAGGCGGGGAAATGCCACGCTCCAGCGACCGACCAGAGCGCGAGGACTGCAAAGCCGCCGAATAGGAATATGCCGGATGTGGCGGCGAGCGTGGCCGCGGCTATTTCCGCTGCCCTGCCGCTGCCGCGCTGGCCGCTTTCGGCAAGACTGCGGCCAAGCTGCGCGACAGCAATCTCACCCAATCGCCAAAGCACCAGCGCGACAAGAACGAGACCAAGCTGCACAAGCGCCCCTGCCGAAGCGAGGGCACGCAGGGAAAGGTCGGGGTCGGCGGCCCAGCGCAGGATGACTATGGCGATGGGCGGCGGGGTGGTCGGACCGAGGATTAGGGCAGCGTCGACAGCCGACATCGAATAGGCCAGGACTGCATAAACCGGCAGGCGGATCTGCCGATAGATCCCGGGAAATACGGCCAGAAGCCAGCCACGGGCGCAGCCATATCCCAGCGCGGTGACCAACGCCATCGAAGTGGCCGCCTTGGCCTGTGGCAGGGCGGCGATCATCATCAGGAGAAGGAACGGTAGCTCCTTCACGATGAGGCCAAGAACCATGGCGAGACCAAGGGGATCGCCCAAGATCAGAAGGTCGGGCGGCCTTTCCCAACCGCTCAGCCAGGGCGACAGCGCACGGGCAATCCAGCCGGAGGGAGCGATGAGGACGGCGATGCCAAAGGCGGCGGCGGCGTGGGGGACGGCTAGAAAAGGGGCGAGCCAGTGGCGGGCACGGGCGAAGGATAGGGTGCCTGACCATCCGGCCATGATGAGCGTCGCCGAGGCGAGAGAGATCAGGGCGGCGAGAAGGCCGGTCCAGAACGATAGCGTCACCGAGCGGCCAATGCCGGGCCAGCTCCAGACCGCGCCCCAAACGTCCCCAGCTGGAATCGCATTTTGCAGCCCCGGCACATGGCCCATCGCCCCTGCCACTACACCAGTCAGTCCGGCGAGGACTGGACCGCCCAAGATGAGGACGGTCAGCCAGAAAAAGAGATGCGAGGGAGACAGTGTCATGCCGGTATCTCCCCGCGCCGGTCCTTGCCTGTCAAGCCGCGCTAGAGGCCCGCGCCATAGCGGTGCTGCCAGTCGGCGGCGATGCGGGTCATCCAGTCGGGGTGCGGCTCAGGCTGTGCGGTGCCAAGCTCGGCGGGGCTCAGGGTGGCGATGCCAAGGTCGAGCGCATCAAAGGCGGCGCGGTCGGCATCGGGCAGTTTCGCCATGTCGAGCACGGTGCCATAGCCGAGGATTGCCGGATCCTGCGCGCGCAGTTGCGCCTCGGACGACAGGAGGAAATCAGCCACGACCATCGCACCGGCGGCGGCATTGGCGTTGTAGGGAATGGCCAGGAAAGAGGCGTTGCCGATGGTGCCCTTGGCGAGAACCGATGTGCGAACTGTGTCGGGCAATAGCCCGTTCGAAATGGCGGCGGTGGCCTCGCCGGGACTGAAGGAAATCGCTAGGTCGATCTCGTTGTCGTAGATCAGCTGAAGTTGTGCGGGTCCGGTCGCCGGATAGGCCCGGCCCGAGCGCCAGAGATGCGGCGTCAACGCATCGAGATAGGCCCAGAGCGGGGCGGTCACGACCTCATAGGCGGCATCACTTTCTGGCGCGGCTGCGAGGGCCAAGGCATCATTGGTAAGATCGACAAGCATCTGCTTGAGGAAGGTCGTTCCGAGGAAATCGGGCGGCTGGGGATAGGTGAAGCGGCCCGGATGGGCGGTGGCCCAGTCGAGGATCTCGGCAGCCGACCCCGGTGCATCGGGCAGATCGGCGGTATCCCGCATGAAAACCACCTGCGCCATCGCCCAAGGGCTTTCATAGCCGTCAGTCGGCACGGTGAAATCGGTGGTTACGGTCTTGCCCTCACCATCTACAAAGGCCCAGTTCGGCAGGTTTTCAGCAAAGGGACCGAAAAGCAGTCCCTCAGACTTCATCGCCGCGAAATTTGCGCCGTTGATCCAAATAAGATCGATCGCCCCGCCCTCGTCGATGCCCGCAGCCCGCTCCGCTAGCACGCGGCTCACGGCGTCAGCGGTATCACTCAGCTTCACATGGACGAGCGAAACGCCATAGTCAGCCTCGACACGATCCCCAACCCAGCCGATGAAGGCGTTGGTGGCCTCCGAGCCGCCCCAGGCATTCCAATATACGGTCTGCCCTCGAGCCTCGGACAGAACCGATGGCCAATCGACGGGATTGGCAGCAAGAGAAGCCTGAGGTGCAGCCAAAGCCGCCGCCAGTGTATATGCGAGACGCATATCAGTCCTTTCCGAAGATCTTTCGCGCACCAAGCACTCGCATCAGCGCCGTGAGAAAACACAACGAGCCAAATAGCCATGCAAAAACTTGGAAATTGGTTGGCCAAAGGCAAATTAGAACAAAAAACAAAATGGTTTCTGTGCCCTCCAAAATCCCATCGGAGAAGTAGAGGGACTTTTTGCCATGAACTTCGGTCTTCATTTTGTGGCGCTCGGCCAGAACCGAAAACCCGAGGAAGGTTGCGCCATTGACGTAGAAAGACGCAAGGAGAAATCCACCCGCCGCACCGTTGGTTGCCGGATCGGCAAATATGAAGGCCAGCGGCACAGATCCGTAAAAAAGAAAATCGGCCGTTATGTCGAGATAGCCGCCGAAGTCGGTCGATCGGCCGGCGCGGGCGATGGCGCCATCGAGGCCGTCGGCCAGCCGCGAGGCGAATAGAAACACTAGCGCCAACGAATAGAGTCCCGCCACAATAAACGCCGCTGACAACAGCCCCATTAGGAGGCCAATCAGGGTAACTGCGTCTGCCCCGACGCCATGAGTCGCCAGGCGACGTCCCAGCGCCTCGAGGGGCGGATCTATCAATCTGCGGGCAGCGGCATCGAGCATGAGGATTCCCAAAAATCTTGCCTCTTTTGCGCGACCTTGGCTCTATCTGCAATCCGGGCCAGCGCGATAGTGACAATGACGCATGGCCCAGGCTCTGTCCAGTTTCTCGCCGACCGGCCTTGAAGGAACTACGACAGCTTTAAGTTTTTTATCCAACCGGGTACATGCTCTCATCACGAGACAAGAATGTTAAAGAATCTGGTATAAACCTTCTCTCTCAGCGGCTCGGGGCTTCAACATAAGCAGCATTTCTTGTGATCTTGCATAGCGACAACCATCCTGTGCTTCAAGTTGTGTAAACCGAGGGCTTTTGCAGCCTTTTGTTGATATTCAGTCAGACTATGTGAAGTGGACTGCCAATGACATTCCTCATAGGCTCGCGTCAAAACAGGGGAGAGTCCGATGAACTGGGAAGACTATCTGAGCGCCAATCAGAATAGGTTTGTTGAAGAGCTGCGGGATCTTGTGCGGATCCCTTCAGTCTCGGCCAAGCCCGAGCATATGCCGGATGTCGAAGCCGCGGGCGAGTGGGTTGTCACCCGTCTCAAGGCGGCGGGGGCCGAGAACGTCGCCATGTATCCGACCGCCGGGCATCCGGTAGTTTATGGTGACTGGCTTCATGCCGGAGCCGACAAGCCGACCGTGCTTCTCTACGGCCATTTCGACGTGCAGCCCGCCGAGCCCTTCGATCTGTGGGACACGCCGCCGTTTGAGGCGGCCCTGCGCGACGACCGGATCTATGGCCGCGGTGCATCCGACGACAAGGGCGGGATGATGACCCCGATCATCGCCGCCGAGGCGCTGCTCAAGACAACCGGAAAGCTGCCGGTCAATGTGAAGTTCTTCTTTGAAGGGCAGGAAGAGATTGGCTCGCCCACCCTCGCCCCCTTTATCAACGCCAATAGCAAGATGCTGAAGGCCGACATGATCATATCGGCCGACGGCGGCCAGTGGAGCGAGACCGAGCCCAACCTCCTTCTGGGCCTCAAGGGCCTCGTCGGTTGCGAGGTAACAGTCACCGGTGCGAGATCCGACCTTCACTCGGGGATGCACGGCGGCGGCGTGGCCAATGCGCTGCACGGGCTGTCGCAGATCATCGCCGAGCTGAAGGGGCGTGATGGGCGGATCAATGTCCCGGGCTTCTATGAAGATGTGATCGACCTGACGGTGGAGGATCGCGAGGCCATTGCCCGCGCGCCCTTTGACGAGTCGGAATATATCGACGAGCTTGGGGTGCCGGATGTGTTTGGCGAGGAGGGCTATAGCACCCGCGAGAACCTCTGGGCGCGGCCGACGCTTGAAATCAACGGGCTTTGGGGCGGTTATCAGGGTGGCGGCATCAAGACCGTGCTGCCGCGCGAGGCCAAGGCCAAGATCACCTGCCGCCTTGTCGCCAACCAGACGCCGGACAAGATCTATGCGCTTCTGAAGGCGCATATCGAGAGCCTCACGCCCAAGGGCCTGCGGGTCTCGGTAGAGCGGTTGCCGGGCAATGCCGATCCGTTCCTTGTGCCGAATGGGCATAACGCAACGGCGGCGGTGAACGAAGTCCTCAAGGAAGTCTACGGCCGCGATCCCTACATTGTCCGCACCGGCGGCTCGATCCCGGTGATGACGCTTCTCCTCAAAGAGCTTGGCGTGCATGGCGCGGTCATGGCCTTTGGCCTTGATGACGAGAACATCCACGCACCGAACGAGTTCTATCGCCTGTCGAGCTATCGCAATGGCCAGATCGCCTATTGCAAGCTCTTGGAGCGGCTTGGGGCCTAGCTAGAGCCTATTTTCGGGCGGCGAAGCGTTCGATCGTGATGCCGCCCGCGATGAGCCTCTCGCGGATCACGTGCGCCATCTGCGCCGCGCCGGGTGTATCGCCATGCAGGCAGATCGTGTCGATGCGCGTGGGGATATAGTGACCGCTTTCGGTGATGATCGCATCGGCGGCTAGCATCTTGAGCATCCGTTCGGCCGCCGCCTCGCCATCATGGATCACTGCGCCGGGCTTGCGCCGATCAACAAGGGTCGCGTCGTCGTTATAGGCGCGGTCGGCAAAGATCTCGCCGGCCCAGTTGCAGCCCAGATCGCGCACCACGCGCTCCATCTCGGTCGCGGCAAGGACGACGATGATGATCTCGGGATCGACCGTAAGCGCCGCGCGATAGCAGGCCTCGGCCATGGCGGCATTCTCGGACGCCATATTGGCGAGCGCCCCGTGCAGCTTGAGGTGCCGCACCTCGGCCCCGACAAGCCGCGCCATCGCCTGCGCGGCACCCAGTTGAAAAGCGACGAGGTTGGCAAGCTCGTCATGCGAAAGGTCGATCCGGCGGCGGCCGAAGCCTTGGGTATCGGCAAAGCCCGGATGCGCGCCGATGCCGACACCGCGTTCCGAAGCGATCTTCATCGTGCGGGCCATCACATCCGCATCACCCGCGTGAAAGCCGCAGGCGATATTGGCCGAGGTGACTACATCGAGAAGCGCGTCATCATCGCCCATCTTCCAAGGGCCATAGCCCTCGCCCATGTCGGAGTTTAGATCCACCCGTGTGACCATCCTAGTATTCCTCTTCGTCCCGCCCCGAGACTACGCCGCCGATGAGCTGATACCCAAGCAAATCCGAAATCTCGCTTGGATCGCGAACCAATGGCGCGACGCGGCTTTTCGCCTCGGCGATCATTTGCGCGGGCGAGCGATAGAGGCGATCGGCCTCCTCAACGCTGATCAATGTGAACCGGACCCGTCCGCCAAGGGATAACTGGGCAATGCGGGAGAGATCGGCTCCGATGACTGTTCCGATGCGGGGATAGCCGCCCATCGTCTGACATTCGGAAAGAAGGACATAGGGCACGCCATCGCCTGTCATCTGGACGTCACCGACGGCGATGAAATCGGAAGCCAAGCCTGCCGCTTCGCCTGCCTGAAATGGTGCACCCCCGTGCTCGAGCCTCACGCCCTGCCGGTTTGAAGCGGCGCCGCGGGCAAACTCCGACGCCAGAAAACGCGCAAGCTCGGCCTTCTCGAAAAGCCCGGTTTGCGGGCCAGGCATCATCCGAACAGCGCCACCCGAGAAGCGGGGTTCGGGGGTAATTCGAACCGTTGGAGCGTTTGGCGTGGGGTCCGGCCCCAAGATCAAGCCATCACCCGCGGCAAGGATCTGGCCGATATTTCCAACAAGGTGCGTCGAGCGGCTTCCTAGAACCGGCTCGGTGGCAATGCCGCCCGCTGTCGCTAGGTAGCCATAGACCCCCGAAAGCGCCCCGCCGATCGAAAGCCTCTGCCCCGGCAAAATGAGGTGGGTCTGGTTCCAGCCAATCTCTTTGGCATCGACCTTGGCGCGCATCGGTGCGCCGGTGAGGGCGATTCGGGTCGGCAATGTGACAGCAAATTCGCCCCCCATGCCCGCCATTTCGATGGCCGCCGGGAAATGAGCTAAGTTCAAGAGCGCCGCCGCTTCTGCAAGGGCCGTGCGATCGGCCGCGCCACCCGTGGCAAGTCCTCGCGCGGTCAGGGCTGGGCGGCCCAGATCCTGAACCGTCATCTGCGGACCGGCGCGGAGAATTTGCAGAGTGGGGGTCATCGCGTTTTTTCCAGCCATGCTCCACCCAGACCCTCGGTTCTTTCAGGGGCGAGCGCTGCGAGGTCCATTTGAGAAACATGCTCGATTCGAATCGCATCGCCAACCTCGAGGCGGAACGGGGTCGAGCTATGGGGCCAAAACGGACGAAAGCCGGTTTGGCCGATCTGGCGCCAGCCTGTCGTGCTGCCGTTGCAGAAGAGCACGAGCTGGCGCACAGCGACCACAAGTGCTCCGGCCGGAACTTTAGGCGTCAGTTGCGACAGGCGCGGCAGGTTCCAGTTGTCTGGGAGTAGGCCGATATAGGGCTGACCGGGGGCAAAGCCGATGGCAAGGACGCGCAGATCAGCCTCGACCATTTGCCGGACTGCGGCCTCTTGGGTCAGGCCGGCAAGCGCCGCAGCTTCTGCGAGTTGGGGGCCTGCGTCTGCGCCGAAAGCAACGGGCAGATGCCAGCGGCGGGTGGGCGCCGGAAGGTCGGCATCAGGGCCCAATTCAGCCAAGGCCTTTTGGACAATCACCTCGATCCGGGCGCGAGGTGTTGCCCCCGGATCAAACCGGAGAAGCACAGAGGCCAGTGATGGTGCGACCTCAGTGATTTCGGAATGCTGTTGGCCGGCAATGACCGCCCGAAACCTTTGCGCCGCCGAAAGAGCGGATAGGTCCGGCTTGCGGGCAAAGCGCACGAGGACGCAATCCTGCCCGAGTGGCAGGATCTCGTGAGCGGGCGTCTGTGCCTTGGGGCCGGTCATCCGTAGGCGCTTTTGTTGATCCGCTTCGCATAGAGCGCGGGGATCGAGGTGGGGTCAACTCCGAGCCGTCCAGAGCCTCATCGTTCGACGCATGAAACAGATTGCCGCAAGGGTAGCCCCTGCAATATGTCTAGGAATATGTCTATAAAGTCGCCATTATGTCTGCGTTTGCTTCGCGAGGGTCTGGAAATTGCCGCAACATACCACCTATCGCGACATCAAGGCCGACATTCTTCGCAAGATAACCAAGGGGGATTGGCGGCCGGGCGCTTCGATACCCAATGAGATCGAGCTTGCCGCGAGCTATGGGGTCGCTCGGGCAACGGTGAACCGGGCGATGCGTGAGCTGGCGGAGGAAGGCATTATCGAGCGCAAACGCAAGGCGGGATCGAAGGTTCGGATGTCGCCCCTGCGGCGGGCCCGGTTCGATATTCCGCTCGTGCGGCGCGAGATCGAAGATCAGGGGCAATCCTATCGCTATGCCTTGATTTCTTCAGCGGTCGAAGTTGCGCCCGATTGGCTGCGGGCTCGGCTCAAACTCGATGCAAAGACCGAGGTATTGCACCTTGTCTGTATGCATTTCGCAGACGGAAGCCCCTATCAGTTCGAGGATCGCTGGATCAATCTTGCGCTTTTGCCTGAGGCGCGAGAGGCAGATTTCTCTGTGCTGGGGCCGAACGAATGGCTTGTGGCGGCGGTTCCTTTTTCGGATGCTGAGATCAGCTTTTCTGCGGCTACAGCTGATCAGGCACTTGCCAATAACCTGAGCTGTTCACCGGGGGATCCGCTGTTCCAGCTTGAACGCTCGACATGGTGGCAGGATCAGGCGGTGACCTATGTCCGGCTTGTTTATCGCCCCGGCCATCGGATGACGACGCGCTATTAGAGCCCGTCGCGCAACGCCGACACGGCTTTGCGATAGGCTGAGGTGATGGCAGCGCGGTTGATGTGTTCGCCGCCACGCACCAGATGCCGCCCAGCGGACCAGACTTCGCCAATCATCCCCGTGCCGCCGGCAAAGGCGAAGATGTCGATCACCGTGTCGCCGTGCAGGCCGGATAGATCGGGGTGGCCCATGTCAAACGCCAACAGGTCGGCCCAGTTGCCCTCGGCAATGACGCCAGCGCCGCGTCCGGCCGCTTGGGCGCCGCCCTTGGCGGATGCCTCGAAAATACGGCGGCCGGTTGATAGATCGGGCGTTGCAAGCGCCGCGCGGGTATGGTCGCGCAAGCGCTGGGTGGTATCGAGCTGGCGGATCTCCTCGGCAAGCGAGATGCGGATGTTGCTGTCGGACCCAAGCGAGATCGCGCCGCCGGAATTGAGCCAGCGCACACCGTCAAATATCCCGTCGCCAAGGCTTGCTTCGGTGAGCGGGCAAAGGCCAGCGACAGCTCCAGTACGGGCAAGGCTTTCTGTCTCGTGGGGCTGCATCTGGGTGCAGTGGATTAGACACCAATTAGGCCCGAGATCGATATTTCCGAGCGCCCATTCGACCGGTCGCGCTCCGCGAAAAGACAAGACTTCATCCATTTCGGCGATCTGTTCGGCGAGGTGCATATGCACGGGGCCGCTGCCCGCGAGGGCGGCGGTTTGAGCGAGGTGTTCAGGCGCGACCGCTCGAAGCGAATGGGGGGCGATGCCCAGAACGGTGTCCGAAGGCAAGCCGCCCAGCGCAGCACCGGCGGCCTCGTGAAGGCGAGCGAAGCGCTCGGGATCGTTGCCAAAACGCCGCTGGCCCGGTCCGAGGGCGCGCTTGTCGCAGCCGCCGTATTGGTAGTGCACCGGAAGGAGCGTTAGGCCGATGCCGCTTTGGCTGGCGGCGGCGGCGGCGATCCGCTCCGACATTTCGGCGATATTGTCATAGGGCTGGCCGTCGGGTTGATGGTGCAGGTAGTGGAACTCGACACTCGCCCCATAGCCCGCCTCGAGCATCTCCATCTGCACGAAAGCGGCAATGGCTTCGACCTGATCGGGGGTGATCTGGTCGAGAAAGCGATACATGAGCGTGCGCCATGTCCAGAAGCTGTCGGAAGCATTCTGACCGCGCCGCTCGGTCAGGCCCGCCATTGCCCGCTGGAAGGCGTGGGAGTGGGAATTTGCGGGGGCAGGAACAAGGCAATCGACCGTCTGACCCTGCGCCGAGCTATCGGGGACGACCGAAGCAATGCGCCCGTCCGCCCCGATTTCAATGGCCACATCCTTGGCCCAACCGTTTGCCAGAAGAGCTTGCCGTGCCCAGAGTTTCGTCATCTCAGCCAACCTTGACAGATATTATGTATGGACATAATAAAGTATTGTTCACGCCAAACAAGAGGCGACTCCCGTGCTGCTCACCAACGCCACCCTTGCGACCCTGACCGGGCCGGAACGCTATGGCCTCATCGAGAATGGGGCCGTTGCCATTGAGGGCGAGCGGATCGTCTGGGTTGGAAAGGCCGACGCGATTCCTGCGGACCACAAGGCTCAGGAGGCGCGCGATCTCGAGGGGCGTCTGGTGACGCCCGCCCTGATCGACTGTCATACCCACATCGTCTTTGGCGGCCACCGCGCCCGCGAATTCGAGATGCGGCTCGAGGGCGCGAGCTATGAGGCCATCGCCCGAGCCGGTGGCGGGATCGTCTCGACCGTTGGCGCGACCCGCGCCGCCAGCGAAGCCACCCTCCTCGCAAGCGCCCTGGAGCGGGCCGATGCCCTGATCGCCGAGGGCGCGACGACCATCGAAGTGAAGTCGGGCTATGGCCTTGATCGCGAGACTGAGCTGCGGATGCTGCGTGTCGCCCGCGCCATCGGGCGCGAGCGCAAGGTGCGAATCAAAACGACCTTCCTCGGCGCCCATGCCATCCCCGCCGAATACGCGGGCCGCTCGGATGCCTATATCGACGAGGTGGTGATCCCGACCCTGCACGCGGCCCATGCCGAAGGCCTCGTCGATGCCGTCGACGGGTTCTGCGAGGGCATCGCCTTTCCGCCCAATCAGATCGCTCAGGTCTTTGATGCGGCCAAGGGGCTGGTCCTGCCGGTCAAGCTCCATGCCGAACAGCTTTCGTGGCTGGGCGGCGCGGCGCTTGCCACCCGATATGGGGCGCTGTCGGCGGATCATGTGGAATACGCCACGGCGGATGACGCCAAGGCGATGACTGCTTCGGGTACTGTCGCCGTCCTCCTCCCCGGCGCGTTTTATACGCTCCGCGAGACCCAGATGCCGCCCGTTGCCGCCTTCCGCGAGGCGGGCGTGCTGATGGCGCTGGCGACCGACTGTAACCCCGGCTCCTCGCCCGTCACCTCGCTTCTTCTGACCATGAACATGGGCTGCACCCTCTTCCGCCTGACACCCGAAGAGGCACTGCGCGGGGTGACGTTGAACGCCGCCCGCGCCCTCGGCCTCGACGATTGCGGCGTGATCGCCCCCGGCAAACGCGCCGACCTTGCCATCTGGGACGTGACCGACCCAGCCGAGCTTTGCTATCGCATCGGGTTCAACCCGATCCACGCCCGCATCTTTGGAGGCACCGAATGACCATCACTCTCACCCCCGGCGCGGCGACGCTCGATCTTCTGGAAAAGATCTGGCGAAGCGGCGCGGCTGTCCGGCTTGACGCCTGGGCCCGCCCCGGCATCGAGGCCGCGGCAGCGCTGGTTCGCTCGGCGGCCGAAGGGAAGGCGGCGGTCTATGGGGTGAACACCGGCTTCGGCAAACTCGCCAGCGTCAAGATCGCGGCGAAGGACACGGCGACGCTCCAGCGCAACCTGATCCTGTCGCACTGCTGCGGGGTGGGCAAACCGCTTGATCAGGCGACCACGCGGCTGATGATGGCTTTGAAGCTCCTTAGCCTCGGGCGCGGCGCTTCAGGTGTCGCGTGGGAGACCGTCACGCTGATCGAGGGGATGCTCGCCAAGGGCGTGACGCCGGTGATCCCCGATCAGGGCTCGGTTGGCGCATCGGGCGATCTCGCGCCGCTCGCGCATATGGCGGCGACGATGCTGGGCGCGGGTCAGGCCGTGTTCGAAGGCATCACCCTGCCCTCTGCCGATGCCCTGAAGAAGGCAGGACTTGCACCGACCACCCTCGGCCCGAAAGAAGGCCTCGCGCTCATCAACGGCACGCAATTCTCGACCGCTTGCGCCCTCGTCGGCCTTTTCAACGCCTGGACAAACGCCCGAGCCTGCATTGTAACCGCCGCGCTTTCGACCGACGCGATCATGGGCTCGACCGCGCCTTTGGTTGACGCCATCCACACCCTGCGCGGCCATCGCGGCCAGATCGAGGTTGCCCGCGCCCAAACGGCGCTGATGGACGGATCCGAGATCCGCGAAAGCCACCGCGAGGGCGACACCCGTGTGCAAGACCCCTATTGCATCCGCTGCCAGCCGCAGGTTTCGGGCGCGGCGATGGACCTTCTGCGCTTTGCCGGCCAGACGCTCGAAATCGAGGCCAACGCCGTGACAGACAACCCACTCGTCTTGGTCGAGGAAGGCCTGATCGTCTCGGGCGGCAATTTCCATGCCGAACCGGTGGCCTTTGCCGCCGACCAGATCGCCCTGGCCGTGGCCGAGATCGGCGCCATCGCCCAGCGCCGCATCGCGCTCATGGTCGACCCGACTTTGTCCTTCGATCTGCCCCCGTTCCTGACCCCCGATCCGGGCCTGAATTCCGGCCTGATGATCGCCGAGGTCACGACCGCCGCGCTGATGAGCGAGAACAAGCATCTGGCCCACGCCTGCTCGATCGATTCGACGCCGACCTCGGCCAATCAGGAAGACCATGTCAGCATGGCCGCCCATGCCGCGCGGCGGCTTGAGCGGATGAACGCCAACCTCAACGTAATCCTCGGGGTCGAGGCGATGTGCGCGGCGCAAGGCGTCGAGTTCCGGGCACCGCTCAAGACCAGCCCGACGCTTCAGACCGCCCTCGCCCACATCCGCGCCGCGGTCCCGACCGTGAAGGAAGACCGCTTCCTCGCGCCGGATATTGCCGCTTCCGCCGAACTCATCGCCAGCGGCGCCTTGGTCGAGGGGCTTGCCCTGCCGGTGTTGGGCGCATGACACCGGTCGAGGTGATCCACGGCGACGGCCCCGTTGTTCTGGGCATGCCGCATACCGGCACCTGGCTGCCCGAGGAAATCCGCGCGCGGCTCAATGCCCGTGGGCAAGAGCTTTCCGACACGGACTGGCACATAGATAGACTCTACAAAGGGCTTTTGCCGGGGGTGACCACCGTCCGCGCCACCTTCCATCGCTATGTGATCGACGCCAACCGCTCGCCGGAAGACGAGAGCCTCTATCCCGGCCAGAACACCACCGGTCTCGTGCCGACCACCGATTTTGACGGCGCACCGATCTGGACAACAGAGCCTAACAAGGCCGAAATTGCCGAAAGGATGGCGGGGTATCATCAGCCCTACCATGCCGCTCTGCGGGCCGAACTGGAGCGGATCCGTGCCAAGCATGGTGTGGCGATCCTCTATGATTGCCACTCGATCCGCTCACATATTCCCTTTCTCTTCGAAGGCACCCTGCCCGACTTCAACATCGGCACCGCGGGCGGGGCGACCTGCGATCCCCGCATCGAGGCGGCGACCCATCGGATATGTCAGGCATCCGTTCGCACGACCGTCTTGAACGGGCGCTTCAAGGGCGGCTGGACCACCCGCCATTATGGCCGCCCGCAAGAGGGCATCCACGCGATCCAGATGGAGCTCGCGCAATCGACGCACCTTGCAAGCGAAGCCGCCCCCTATGCCTATGATCCCGCCCGCGCCGATAAGCTGCGGCCGATCCTTTCCGAAATCCTCCATACCCTGGCCGACCTGGCCCCCGACCTCAGAGGCTGACATGACCAATCCCCGCCACAACACCCGCGACATCTTTCCGCCGACCGGAACCGAGATCACCGCGAAATCCTGGCTGACCGAGGCTGCGATGCGGATGCTGATGAACAACCTGCATCCCGATGTGGCCGAGAATCCGCACGAGTTGGTCGTTTATGGCGGCATCGGTCGGGCGGCGCGGACATGGGCGGATTTCGACAAGATCGTCGAAGCGCTGAAGGGACTTGAGGCGGACGAAACGCTGCTCGTTCAGTCGGGCAAGCCCGTCTCGGTTATCCGCACTTTCCCCGATGCCCCGCGCGTCCTGATCGCCAACTCCAACCTCGTGCCGCATTGGGCAACGTGGGAGCATTTCAACGAGCTCGATAAGAAGGGCCTGATGATGTACGGCCAGATGACCGCTGGCTCGTGGATCTATATCGGCACCCAAGGCATCGTGCAGGGCACCTACGAGACTTTTGCCGAAGCGGGCCGCCAGCACTATGGCGGCGACCTCAAGGCCAAGTGGATTCTGACCGGCGGCCTCGGCGGCATGGGCGGCGCCCAGCCTTTGGCGGCTGTCATGGCGGGCGCCTGCTGTCTTGCCGTCGAATGCGACGAGACCCGCGTCGATTTCCGCATTCGCACCCGCTATTGCGATGCCAAGACCCATTCACTGGACGAGGCGATGGCACTGATCGACCAGTGGACCAAGGCGGGCGAGGCCAAGTCGGTCGCGCTGATCAGCAATGCAGCCGACGTGTTTCCCGAGATCCTTGCTCGCGCAAAAGCGGGCGGGATGACCCCCGATATCGTCACAGACCAGACCTCGGCCCACGATCCGGTGCATGGCTATCTGCCGCAGGGTTGGACCGTAGCTGAATGGCGGGCCAAGCAGGAAACCGACCCCAAGGCGGTCGAGAAAGCCGCCCGCGCTTCGATGAAGGTGCAGGTTGCGGCCATGGTGGCCTTCCACGAGATGGGCGTGCCGACCGTCGACTATGGCAACAACATCCGCCAGATGGCGATGGAAGAGGGGCTTGAAAACGCCTTTGCCTTCCCCGGCTTTGTTCCCGCCTATATCCGCCCCTTGTTCTGCAAGGGTATCGGGCCGTTCCGCTGGTGCGCGTTGTCGGGCGATCCCGAGGATATCGCCAAGACCGACGCGGCGATGAAGAAGCTCTTCCCCGACAATGCCCACCTGCACCGCTGGCTCGACATGGCGGCCGACCGTATCGCCTTTCAGGGTCTTCCGGCGCGGATCTGCTGGATCGGCCTTGGCGACCGGCATCGCGCGGGCCTGATGTTCAACGAGATGGTGGCGAGCGGCGAGCTGAAGGCGCCCATCGTCATCGGCCGCGATCACCTCGATAGCGGCTCGGTCGCCTCGCCCAACCGCGAGACCGAAGCGATGCGCGATGGGTCGGATGCGGTGTCGGACTGGCCACTTCTCAACGCGATGGCCAACGTCGCCTCAGGGGCGACTTGGGTGTCGCTGCACCACGGCGGCGGCGTAGGCATGGGCTTTTCCCAGCACGCGGGCGTTGTGATTGTCGCCGATGGCTCGCTCGAAGCCGCCCGTCGTCTCGAGCGCGTGCTTTGGAACGATCCGGCCTCGGGCGTCATGCGCCACGCGGACGCAGGCTATGAGACAGCAGTCGACTGCGCCCGCGGGCACGGGCTCAAGCTGCCTGGGATCCTTGGATAAGACATCAGCCAAACTTGCTTGCATCGAGGCGCTGGCCCTCCCCCACTGAAGTGGTCCGCCGCTATGTTTAGAAAACGGAGGATTCACGATGGGAAACAAGCGACACAAGCCCGAGGAAATAGTCACGAAGTTACGACAGGTTGAGGTGCTTGTCGGGCAAGGAATGGCGCGGGTCGATGCGATCCGCGAGGTTCGCATAACCGAACAGACCTATTACCGCTGGCGCAAGCAATATGGTGGGATGGGAACCGACCAACTCAGAGAGCTCAAACGCCTTCAGAAGGAGAACGAGCGGCTGAGAAAGGCTGTGTCCGACCTCACGCTGGACAAGTTGATTTTAGCGGAAGCTGCGAAGTGAAACTTCTGAGCCCCGCGCGTCGCCGGACTTGTATCGATCACGTGCGAAGCCAGTTCCGGATTTCTGAACGTCGTGCCTGTCGTGTGTTTAAGCAGCACCGATCCACACAACGAAAGTTGCCTCGGGGCCGAGCCGATGAAGAGAAACTGGTCGCAGATATGATTGAGCTGGCTCGTCAGTATGGTCGATACGGTTACCGCCGGATCGCGGCATTGCTGAGAGATGCGGGCTGGCAGGTGAACGACAAGCGTGTCGAACGACTATGGCGTCGTGAGGGGCTGAAAGTGCCAATAAAACAACCCAAGAAAGGACGGCTCTGGCTGAATGATGGTTCCTGCGTCCGGTTGCGTCCTGAGCGTCGCAACCATGTCTGGAGCTATGACTTTGTTCACTGCCGGACCGATGATGGGAAGGTGTTCCGCACCTTGAACATCCTTGATGAACACAGCCGGGAATGTCTGGCAATCAGGGTGAAGCGCAAACTGAGCTCTGGTGATGTGATCGACGCCTTGAGCGACCTGTTCATCCTGCGCGGTGTGCCTTCCTATATCCGCTCTGACAACGGCCCAGAGTTCATTGCTCAGGCGGTTCAGGACTGGATCAAAGTCGTCGGAGCAAAGACCGCCTACATCCAGCCAGGCAGCCCATGGGAAAACGGATACTGCGAAAGCTTCAACGCCCGGTTCCGTGACGAGCTACTAAACGGTGAGCTCTTCTACACCCTGCGCGAGGCACAAATCTTGATCGAACAATGGAGGAAACACTACAACACCACACGACCGCATAGTGCTCTGGGCTACCGCCCACCAGCGCCGGAAACCGTCGTCCCGATGGACCAGAGGCCAGTCATGCACTAACAATCAAACCGGACCACCCGATGGGGGCATGCCAACTATGGCCACTGTGATTCGAAAAGTTTAACGATCTTACAAAATTTTCTCTCTATTGAGACAACTTACAGAACAGATTTAAGGTTTTGAGCAACAGAATATTTTGCTAAGTGCGCCTTCGGTTCTGGTTCATCGAAGCCTATTCCAATTCAGTGTAGGACGCTTCTTGCATCCAACTTACCTCTTCCAATAAGAGCCGTAGGTGCGCTTGAATCTTGTAAAGTCTTTGCACCTCGATCTTAGGTGGTGCCCCAGCGATACAATGGTTCCTACTGTAGGCCCCACGCGGACCACCGTCTCTAAAGATATCAATAGCTTAATATCCCAACACCCACGGCATCTACGGCAATTTTGGTCGCATCTGTGGTGGCCTCTCAAGTTGACCCCAGAGGACCCTCGATACCGATGAAGGAAGTCTTTGCAAAACCGTGCGTTAAGCGGGTTTTTGCCCAAGGAAGTGGTGCCGCAGAAGGGACTCGAACCCCCGACCCCATCATTACGAATGACGTGCTCTACCAGCTGAGCTACTGCGGCTTCCGGGGCGGCTCATAGCATCGGGGCGGGGGCGGGAAAAGGTCTAATTTCCGGCGTCGGGGTCGCCGTCGATCATGCGGGGCTGGACGATGATTTTGGCTTCGGCGGCCGATGTTGGCAATGGCACCACCCTCGCGCCAAACGGCGCTCCGGCTTCTCCGGCCACCGGTTCCTTCCAAGTCAGCGTATCGAACGCGCCGCAATTGCAGCAGACGGGTGCCCAATCAGCATGGATGTTGTTGCACTTGTCGCAAATCCATTGCGGGCCGCGGGGGGCGTTGACAACCTTGCTCAGAAGCGCGCGGACCTCGTCTTCCTCGGCCCCGGTCCCTTTTTCGATAGCGGCCAGAAGCGAAAGGCTCCGCGTGGTCGGGTGGCTTGCGGCCAGATCGCCCAGCGCGCGGCGGGCTTCGGGGAAATCTTCGGTGGCGACAAGAAGCTCGGAGAGGAGCATCTTCGTTTCGGGATCCTCGGGCTTGAGCTTGGTGATCGTCTTGAACCGCTCGAGACGCGCCTTGGCTGTCTCATCGGGCTCGATCGCGGCAAAGGCGGCGGCGAGGTCGGGATGGGGCTGGACGCCCCAGGCCTTGGTCAGAACACGCGCGGCAAACTTCTTGTTCCCGTCCGCGATATAGGCGCGTGCGGCAAGGACGGCGGCGGGGATCAGATCGGGCGAAAGGCGGTTGGCCTCGATGGCGGCTTCGCGCGACTCGATGGACGAATTCTCGTCGAACACACCCTTCGCCTCTGAAAGCGCCAGCATCGCGTCGCGGCGCCGGTGCACGTCGCGCGGAAGGTATCCGGCCTTGAGCTTGGCGCCGAGCGTATTGCGGGCGCCGGCCCAATCGCCCTTCTCCGATTGAAGCCGCAGAAGGATGTCTTGCGTCTCCTGATGCTTGGGCCGGATTGCAAAGGCCTTTTCGGCAAGCTTGAGCGCTTTGACCGAATCCCCCTCGATCAGCTTCTGCTTCATGATCCCACGTATGCCGACGAAGCGCGTCCGGTCGTCGACAAGAAGCTTCTTGTAGGTCTCTTCCGCCTTCTTGCGGTCGCCCGCCATCTCGGCCGCCTGCGCGGTGAGAAGAGTGGTCAGCTCAGGCCGCTGGAGATAGCGCTCGGCCTTGGCGGCCTTGGCAAGCGCCAGGTGCCCCTCGCCAGAGGCCAGCGCCATCATGCCGTCGGCCAGCGCCTCATAGCCGCGCCGCTCGCGGTTGCGGGTGAAATAGCGGGAGAGGGCTGTCTCGTCGCCATTGAGAAAGCGGAAGAAAGCGGCGGCGAGGCCGATGAATTTGAACAGAAGCCAGACGAGACCGGTGAAAACGCCAATCGCAACGAGCGATTCAACCGGCCCGAGCCGGAATTCGAGGCCCGCGAGCGTGATCTGCGTGTGGGCCGACATCTCGCCCAGCATCACGGCGCCATAGGTGGCCGCGGTAACTAGGCCGACGAAGATCAGGATCTTGACCAAAGACCAAAGCATGATGGCGTCCTATTCCTCTCCGTCGGTGAGTTCTGCCGCGCCCGCCAAGGCGGCGGCGCGGGCTTCGGCGCGAGCGCGCCAGTCGGTCAGCTTTTCGGCGGCGACCGCTGGCAGCGCGCCAAGCTCGGCCAAGGCGCTGTCTATGTCGCCCCCACGCAGGGCCGCCTCGGCCCGCGAAAGGATGGCGTCTACGTCGTCGCCCTCGCGCGGTTCGACCGAGCGGACCTCGAATTGCTGGCGCAGGAAACCGATGAAATTCGTCACTGCGCTTCCATCTTCGCCGGCGCTCCGGGCGGCGGCGAGGGCCTCGCGGGCGGCATCAGGGAAACTGTCTTGCAGCTCGGACAGGGTCGCCACGCCATCGCGGGCCGCGGCGGCAAGGCCAGCGGGAGCGGCAGCGCCCAGCGCGTCTTCAAGCTCGTTAAGCGGGCCATCAAAGGCGATGCCCTTGTCGATTGCTGCAACGATCTGGGCAAGGGCCGATTTTGCGAGCGTGTCTCGTGCCGCAGCGGCGGTTGCGGCGGCAACTTCGGCGGCGGCGGTTTGGGCGGCCTTTAGCTCCTCTGAAGCCGAAGCGGCGAGGCTGTGGATCTCGGCGCGCTGTGCATCAAGATCGGCCTGGAGTGCAGCTAGGGCGCCCTGCATCGCATCGTCAAACTGCCCCTCGGGCAGGGCCGAGAAGGGGCGGGCCTCGAGCGCTTCGATTCGACGTGCGAGATCCTCCACCTCGCCCGCCAGATCGGCCAGTGCCGCAGCGCTTGTCTCGTTGGAGGCGAGAACCGCTGCGTCAATGTCGCCTTGAGTGGGTGCCGTAGGCAGGGCCGCAATCTGGCCGCGCAGGTCCGCAATCTCGGTGGCCTGTTCGGCGATCCTGTCGAGAGCCACTGTTTCCGCCCCTTTCTGAGCGAACCGGGCGGCGGAGTAGCCGACAGCCGCCGAGATCACGACAGAGCCGATCACGACCCAAGCGCCGGTCTGTATTGCGCGGGAGCGGTGTGTCGGCTGGGTGGGGCTATCAGGAAATGCTTCGGGCGCTGGCGTCGCGGCTGCGAATGGAGCCTCTTCCGGTTGTGCTGGCCCTTCTGCGGCGGCTTTGACCTC
>JAURFB010000055.1 GCA_030827165.1 Marivivens sp. | reverse complement strand
CGACGATCTGGTTGGCGGAAGTGGCGACCGCAACGGCCGGGGGAATGCCGACGAAAAACAGCAGCGGCGTGATGAGAAAGCCGCCGCCAACGCCGAAAAGGCCGGAAAGAATGCCGACTGTGCCGCCGATCCCCAAAAGGACAAACATATTGACCGAGACTTCGGCCACGGGGAGGTAGAATTGCATCTGGACGGTTCCGAATTGTTGGCTCGGCCCGGGGCAGCGTCGATCCGGCGTCGTCGGGGGCCCACCGTTACTCAGGCCTAGGTCACATGACGGACAGAAGCAATACGCTGGCACGCGGTATGCTGACGATCCCCTGCGAAGTAGCGTCGCAGTCTGTCCTTGCTCGGTGAGCAAAAAGGGCGCCCGAAGGCGCCCTTTTTCGTCAGTTGACGTCTTTGTAGCTCACGCCCTTCACATCTTCGCCCGGCGCCGTCTTTTCGCGGCGCACGATGAGGCGGTTGAGCGCGTTGATATAGGCCTTCACCGAGGCCACGACCGTATCGGTATCGGCCGATTGGCCGGTGGCGATGCGCCCTTCTTCCTCGAGGCGCACCGAGACGGTCGCCTGCGCGTCGGTGCCTTCGGTTACTGCGTTGACCTGATAAAGCTGCAACCGCGCACTGTGTTTGAAAAGCGCCTTCACAGCGTTGAAGGCGGAGTCGACCGGCCCGTCGCCCGTGGCGTGGACCGACTTGTCCTCGCCGTCGATCTCGAGCGTCAGATCGGCGGTTTGCGGGCCTTCGGTGCCGCAGACAACGCGCAGGTGCTTGAGCTTGAGGTGATCCTCAACCGTATCGTTCTGGCGGATCAGGGCGATGAGGTCGTCGTCATAGACCTCTTTCTTGCGATCGGCGAGATCCTTGAAGCGCACGAAGATATCGTTGAGCTGGTTATCGGCCAACTCATAGCCAAGTTCCTTGAGCTTGGCGCGCAGCGCGGCCCGGCCCGAGTGTTTGCCGAGGGGCAGCGATGTTCCCGACAGGCCCACATCGGCGGGGCGCATGATCTCGAAGGTTTCGGCGTTCTTGAGCATCCCGTCCTGATGGATGCCGCTCTCGTGGGCAAAGGCATTCTTGCCGACGATGGCTTTGTTGAACTGAACCGGAAAGCCCGAGACAGTGGCAACGCGGCGCGAGATGTTCATGATCTTGGTGGTATCAACGCCGGTATAATAGGGCATGATATCGCCGCGCACCTTGAGCGCCATAACCACCTCTTCAAGCGCGGTGTTGCCAGCACGTTCGCCAAGGCCGTTGATCGTGCATTCGATCTGCCGCGCGCCGCCCAGAACAGCGGCCAGCGCGTTGGCCGTCGCCATGCCAAGGTCGTTGTGGCAGTGGGTGGCGAAGATGATGTCATCCGCGCCCGGCACCGTTTTAAGCAGCCGCTTGATCAGGTCGGCGCTTTCCGCCGGCGCGGTATATCCCACGGTATCGGGGATATTGATCGTTGTGGCACCGGCCTTGATGGCGATTTCGACCACGCGGCAGAGGTAATCCCACTCGGTCCGGGTGGCATCCATCGGCGACCACTGGACATTTTCGCAAAGGTTGCGCGCGTGGGTCACGGTGTCGTGGATGCGCTCGGCCATCTGGTCCATGTCGAGGTTGGGAATGGCTCGGTGCAGGGGCGAGGTGCCGATGAAGGTGTGAATGCGCGGGCTTTTCGCGCCCTTCACCGCTTCCCAGCAGCGGTCGATATCCTTGTAATTCGCCCGCGCGAGGCCACAGATGGTCGCGTTTTTCGCGCGAAGCGCGATCTCGCTCACGGCGCGGAAATCGCCTTCCGAGGCGATTGGAAAGCCGGCCTCGATGATGTCGACACCCATTTCATCGAGCAGTTCGGCAATCTCGAGCTTTTCTTCATGGGTCATGGTCGCGCCGGGCGATTGTTCGCCGTCACGCAGGGTAGTGTCGAAAATCAACACACGGTCTTTTGTCATGGGTATGTTCCTTGGTCCTTAGCGTTTCGATCCGGCGCTGATCCTCCCCTGAGCGGTCGCGCCGAATGGCACGCTCAGAGGCGGCTAAGGAGAAGCAGGCTCGGCAGGCCAAGCCCGCGAGAAATCGGCAGATTGTGATCGGCGCGGTTCGTCATGGGCGCGACTATAACTGCCTTTCCTGCGAGGAAAAGAGCTTTTGGGTTGTTTTCGTCAGTTTCCGGCGGTTTCGGCCGGGGGCTCGGCGGGTGCATCTTCGACCAGAGCCCCATCCTGCCAGTCGCCCTCGGCGGTTTCACCGGTGGCGTAGCGCATGATGCCGGTGCCCTGCCGGAAGCCTTCCTCGAACATCCCCTCATAGACATCGCCGTTGGGATAGGTGGCGACGCCAAAGCCTGAAATCTTGCCTTCGCTGAATTCGCCCTCGTAGACGAAACCATCCGCCATGGTGATCTTGCCATTGCCGTGGCGGCGGTCTTCGCTGAACTGGCCAACATAGATGGCCCCGTCGGGGTAGGTCGCGGTGCCTTGGCCGTGGCGCTGGCCGTTCTTCCACGCGCCGTCAAAGATATAGCCGTCGGGCAGGGTCATCTTGCCCTGGCCATCGTTCTTGGCGTTGAGAAAGCCCCCGACATAGACGGTTCCGTTGGCATAGGTGGCCGTGCCGGTGCCGCTGATGACGCCGGCTTTCCAGTCGCCCTCGTATGTCGAGCCGTCAGGATAGGTGATCTTGCCGCTGCCCTCGGGCAAATCGAGGCGGAAGGTGCCGACATAGACCGAGCCATCGGGATAGGTCACTTGCCCTTGCCCTTCGATCCGGCCCTCGGCCCAATCGCCGGAATAGGTATAGCCGTCGATGCCTCTGAAATTGCCCTGACCGTGGCGCTTGTCGTTCTGGAAACCGCCCTGATAGACATCGCCATTGGCATAGGTCACCGTGCCGGAACCCTGCCGGCGGCCAGCCACCAGATCGCCTTCATAGATATCGCCGTTGGGCTGGACAAGCTTGCCCTTGCCCTCAATCTGCCCGCCGACCCAGGTGCCGACATAGGTCAACCCGTCCGGCATTGTTAGCGTGCCGGCGCCCTCGCGCTCGTCATTGGCGAGCATCCCCTCGTAGATCGCGCCGTCAGGATAGGTGACCTTGCCCTCGCCCTCTTTGACGCCGTTCACCCATGGACCGGTATAGGCATAACCTGTGGGGCTGGTCATCGTGCCCATGCCGTGATGCATGGCGTTGCGGAAATCGCCATCGTAGACGACGCCATTGGCATAGTTCGCGATGCCCGCGCCAGTGATGTTGCCATCGACCCATGTGCCTTCATAGGTGCCGCCATCTGCGAATGTTATCTTGCCGGCGCCCTCGGGTTTTCCCTTGGCGAACGCGCCCTCATAAATCGAACCGTTGGGAAACCGCGCGACGCCCTGGCCCCGGATCTCGCCCTCGAACCATTCGCCGGTGTATTCATAGCCGTTCGGGAGCCGATAGCTGCCGATGCCGTGCTGGCGCCCGTTGAGGAAGCCGCCTTCATAGACGCCACCGTCGTCGTATTGCTTGGTCTGGACGCTTTGCGCCGGGGCCATCACGGGCAAAAGGCCCAGCAGGGTGACAGCGGCGGCGAGGCTGCGCCGAGGCGCAGGGATCCGGAAGGTCATGGGTCGGGTTTCCTTTGTCAGCCTCCAAAGACTAGTAGAGCCTTTCCGTCCAGACAACGGGGTAGGCAGCATTCGGCTTTTCCCTGCCCGTCTTTCTGATAAACCGATGTTGTTCCAACCGTGGGAAGATGATGACTGATCGGTTTCGCCTGACCTTGGCACAATACAACGCAACCGTGGGCGATCTTGAGGGCAACGCGCGCCGCGCCAGAGAAGCCTGGGAGATCGCGCGCGAAGCGGGCGCCGATATGGTCGCTCTTCCCGAGATGTTCTTGACGGGTTACTCGACGCAAGACCTCGTCATGAAGCCCGCGTTCTTTGTTCAGGCTGAGGAAACAATAAAGCAAATTGCGCGGGATTGTTCCGATGGGCCGATGGTTGGAATCGGCGGCCCGCACGTCGCCGATGACCGGCTCTATAATGCGTATCACATCCTCAAAGGCGGGCGCGTGGCGTCGCGGGCGCTCAAGCATTATCTGCCGAATTATGATGTCTTCGACGAGGTGCGTCAGTTCCGCAGGGGGCCCATTCAGGGCGTCTATGACGCAGGCCCGCTGCGCATCGGCTCGCCGATTTGCGAAGATGCGTGGTATGCCGATGTTTGCGAAACGCTTGTCGAAGGCGGTGCCGAGATCATCCTCGTGCCGAATGGCTCGCCCTATTACCGTGGCAAGTTCGACCGGCGCATGAACGCGATGGTTTCGCGTGTGATCGAGACCAACGTCCCGCTCGTCTATCTCAACCTTGTCGGCGGGCAGGACGATCAGGTGTTCGACGGCGGTTCCTTTGTGCTCAACCGGGGCGGCAAGCTGGCGATGAAGCTGCCGCTTTTCGAAGAGGCGGTTGCTCATGTCGATTTCGTGCGTGGCGCGGAAGGCTGGGAGGCCGTTGACGGCGAAAAGGCCAAGCTGCCTTGCGATTTCGAGCGCGACTATCACGCGATGGTCGTCTCGGTGCGGGACTATTTCCGCAAGACCGGCTTCAGGAAGGCGCTCTTAGGCCTGTCCGGTGGGGTCGACAGCGCCATCGTCGCGGCAATCGCCGTGGATGCGCTCGGAGCCGAGAATGTCCGCTGTGTGATGATGCCGTCGGAATATACTTCACGCGCGTCGCTTGAAGATGCCGAAGCGGCGGCGAAACTCTTGGGCGTGAAGCTCGAGTACGTGTCCATTGCCGGCCCGCGCGCGGCCGTAGCCAAGGCGCTTGCCCCGCTTTTCGAGGGCTATGCTGCGGATCTGACCGAAGAGAACATCCAGTCGCGCCTGCGAGGGCTTCTTCTCATGGCGCAATCGAACAAGTTCGGCGAGATGCTCCTGACCACCGGCAACAAGTCCGAGGTGGCGGTGGGCTATGCCACGATCTATGGCGACATGGCGGGCGGCTATAACCCGATCAAGGATCTCTACAAGACGCGTGTTTTCGCGACCGCCCGCTGGCGCAACGAGAACCACCGCCCTTGGATGGATGGACCGGCGGGCGAGGTGATCCCTGAGGCGATCATCGCCAAGCCTCCGTCAGCCGAGCTTCGCCCCGATCAGAAAGACGAGGACAGCCTGCCCCCCTACGATATCCTCGACGGCATCCTTGAGATGCTTGTCGATCGGGAGGCTTCGGTGGCTGACTGCGTGGCGGCGGGATATGCACGGGACACCGTCAAACGCGTCGAGAGCCTGATTTACACGAGCGAATACAAGCGCTTCCAATCGGCCCCCGGCACGCGCCTGACCAAACGGGCCTTCTGGCTCGACCGGCGCTATCCGATCGTCAACCGTTTCAGGGACCGGGGCTAGATTTGCCCCATTGACGGAATGCCCGCACAAGAGCATGAGCGCTTAGCGATTCTTGCTCGGTGCACCTTCCATGATTACGGTTCACAGCGTCCCCGGCGCGTTCAGCTTGGCTGAGTGCGACGCTATTGTCGCGGTCTCCCGCGCCGCCGAGGCTCGCGATGCAAAGCTGGTCGGGCAAAACAAGGACCACGACATACGGCGCGCCGATCTTGTCTGGCTGGACGATGTGGAAGGCACGGGTTGGGTCATGGACCGGATCATCGAGGTGGTGCGCGAGGCCAACCGCGAGGTCTTTGACTTCGCCATTTCCGAGTTTGCCGAAAGCCCGCAAGTGGCCCGGTATGGCGGCGAGCGAAAGGGGCATTTCGACTGGCATTCCGATATCGGCGACGGTGTCATTGCCCGCCAGCGCAAGTTGACGATGGTGGCCCAACTCTCGGATCCGGGCGATTATGAAGGCGGCGCGCTTGAAGTCTGGCCGTCGAATGCCGTCGTGATCGCGCCGCGCGATCGGGGGACGTTGACCTTCTTTCCCTCCTTCCTTCTTCACCGCGTAACGCCTGTTCTTGCTGGCGAGCGGTTCTCGCTGACCCAGTGGGCGCACGGGCCGGCATTCCGATAGGATTTGACTTTCAAGCCTCCGGCGGGAGTATTTGTTGCCAAAAGAACCACTGGGAGGGTGTGATGGCCGGTAACAAGACAAAGGTCACAGAGGTTTCTGTCACCGAGTTTCTTTCACAGGTCGAGCCGGAGCGGCGGCGCGAGGATGCCCAAATGCTGGATGGGATTTTCCGCGAGGTGAGCGGCTTTGCCCCGCGGATGTGGGGGCCGTCGATGATCGGCTATGGGCGCTATCACTACAAATATAAGAGCGGGCGCGAGGGGGATTCCCTTGCTACCGGCTTTGCGCCGCGCAAAGCCAATCTCGTGGTCTATATCTTGCCGGGATACACCGATTTCAGCGCCATTCTATCGCGCCTCGGCAAGCACAAGATCGGCAAATCCTGTCTTTATATCAACAAGCTGGATGATATCGACATTGGCGTATTGAAAGAGCTGGTTGCGGCTGGAATAGAAGACCTGAACATGCATTGGCCAGTGGAGCCAACCTAGAGCCGCGAGACTTTTGTCTCTCGCAGGAGCCTCTCGAAATCTTCAAGGCGGCACAATTGCGTGCCGGGGGTCATCACCGCCGCAGAGGCCGAGGCGGCCCCATGGGCGAGCGCGTCTTGCAGGGGCAGGCCCCGGGCTAGCGCAAGGGCGAACCCTCCGACAAAGCTGTCGCCGGCCCCGACGCGGCTGACGACCTTGACCCTGGCGGCGTTTGCGAACCATCCGTCTTTGCCCGTCCACATGACCGAGCCTTCTGCGCCGCGAGCGACGACGACGACGTCTGCGGCGCCTTTCGAGACGAGGTCTTTGGCGAAACTCACGGTTTCGCCGCAGGTGGGCAGGGCATGCCCGGCAAGGGCTTCGGCCTCGCCTTGATCCATCCTCAGAACGAAGGGGCGCTCGTGATCTCCGCCCGCCGCGAGCGTGGCCAGCGCGGCACCGGAGGTGTCGATGATGAGATGCCGGGCGGCGCCTGACAGGGCGTTGCAAAGGCGCGGATAATAGTCGGTCGTTGTCCCGTGTGGCTCGCTGCCAGATAGCACCACGAGGCCGTCGGGCACGAGGAGGCCAGGCAAGCTGGCCAGCGCGGCATCCAGCTCTGGTTCGGACCATGCAGGGCCGGGCAGACTGAACCTATATTGATAGCCCATCGCCAAGTCGGTGATCGCAAGGCTTTCGCGGGTTTCGCCCGGCGCAGGGTAGGGGATCAGCGGGATGCCCTCGGCCTTGAGAAGCCGCTGAAGATGTTCGCCTCGCGCCCCGCCCAGCGCGGCAAAGGCGCGGACATCGCCTCCGAGAAAGCGGATCGCGCGGGCGACGTTCAGTCCGCCGCCGCCCGGATCATAGCGTTCGGGGCCGCAGCGCAGCTTGGCGCCGGCGGTGACATGAGGCACCGAGGCCGAGACGTCGAGCGCAGGGTTGAGTGTAATAGTGAGAATGTCACGCATGGCTTGCCCCGTCTTGATCCGAGCATGACAGGCCGATGCCAGCCACACAACGGCAAGGCCGCGCAATATGGACAAAGAGCCCATGATATGAAACAGCATCGCGCCGTAGGTGGGCCGCGATCCCGAGCGGCCCGAAAGGATAGAAGATGACCACCACCCGTTTCGCACCGTCTCCGACAGGCTGGCTCCACATCGGCAACCTGCGGGCTGCCCTGATGAACTATGCCATTGCCCGGCAACGCGGCGGCACCTTCATCCTGCGGATCGACGACACCGATACCGAGCGGTCCAGGCCCGAGTATGTCGAGGGCATCAAGGATGCGCTGACGTGGCTTGGCCTTGACTGGGACCGGATCGAATATCAGTCGGCCCGGATGGATCGCTATCTCGCCGCCAAAGAGCGGCTGATCGAGATGGGGCGGGTCTATGAGTGTTTCGAGACGCCGGTCGAGCTCGATCTCAAGCGCAAGAAGCAACTCAACATGGGCAAGCCGCCGGTCTATGACCGCGCCGCGCTTGATCTGAGCGAGGCCGAGAAGGATCGCCTTCGCGCCGAGCGGGGCGGATCGCACTGGCGCTTCAAGCTCGATCACGAGCGGATCGAATGGACCGACGGCATTCTTGGCGACATTTCGATTGATGCGGCGAGCGTGTCGGACCCTGTCTTGATCAAGGAGTCGGGCCAGATCCTTTATACCTTTGCCTCGGTCGTCGATGATACCGAGATGGGCGTGACCGATATCGTGCGCGGCGCCGACCACGTAACCAATACCGCCACGCAGATCCAGATCATCAAGGCGCTGGGTGGCAAGGTTCCTAGCTTTGCCCACCATTCGCTTCTGACCGGACCTGATGGCGAGAAGCTGTCGAAGCGGCTTGGAAACCTGTCGCTCAAAGACCTGCGGGCGCAGGGGATCGAGCCGATGGCGATCCTGTCGCTCATGTCGCGGCTTGGCTCGTCGGAGCCAGTCGAACTGCGTTCGACGGTTCAGGATGTGGTCGACGGGTTCGACGTCTCCAAATTCGGCGCGGCACCGACCAAGTTCGATCCGGCCGACCTTGAGCCGATGACGGCGCGGGTCAATGCCGCCAAACCTTTTGCCGAGGTGGCGGGGATGGTAGCTGCGCTGGGGGTTCCGGCAAGACTGGCCGAGAAATTCTGGTCGGTCGTGCGCGAGAACATCACCTATCTGGCGGACATGGGCTCCTGGTGGGAGCTTTTCCGCGATGGCACATCCGCTGTGGTCGATGCCGAGGATGCCGAGTTCATTGCGTCGGCGCTTGGGATGCTGGGCGAGCCGCCCTATGATGATCAGACTTGGGCCACTTGGTCGAACGCGGTCAAGGAAGCCTCGGGCCGCAAGGGCAAGCAGCTGTTCATGCCGCTTCGAAAGGCTGTGACGGGGCGCGAGCGGGGGCCGGAAATGGCCGACGTCATGGCGTCGATGCAGGTCAAGCCAAGGATTTGACGATCCGGCAACCGAGGCGTCTGAGCGCCTCGTCTACCGTTTCTGTTTCCGAGGACGTCAGCCTTTGGTGGCGCGGGTAAACCGGCGCGGCGCGATCATCGAGGATCGGAATGTCCCAGTGATGGGTGGTGGCGAAAAACCCGTTCGCGCCCTCTTGTCCGAAGACCCGCAGATATCCTTGAACGACCACATCGACATAGCTCAGCAGGATCGGGCCTTTCTCGCCCTCGGTGTGATGGTGCGCGGGATCGACGGCGTAGAGCGACACGAAGTGTTCCGCTGGATCGGTTTGCTGCGTGACGACGTGCCGCCTGTAGGCGTGTTCGCGGGCGTCGAGCGCCACCCAGTCTCCGTCGGGAACGGAGGCGGTGACACCGAAAAGCTCGGTCTGATCGCAAGGTTCGGCCGAGAGAAACGCGACTGGGCGCAGCGAGGTATGCCGCCAGACGCGCCGCCAACCCTTGACGCGGGCTGGGCGGGCATCGGGATAGTCGTGGGTGGCAAGGTTGACGAGGCTGCCATAGCCGAAAAAGCGGGGATGGTTCATTCCTGCGCCCTCAGAACCTGCGCGGGCCGCGCCGCCATGGCGCGGAGGGAAAAGCCGAGACCGGCGAGTGTGCTGATGAGTATACCGCCGCCGATGATCCAGGCAACATTGCCCCAGATGATGTTGAAATCGCCTTCCATCACGAAGACCATGATCGCATAGGCCCCGCTGATCCCGGCCGCCAAAGCGACGCCCCCCGCCGCTGCGCCGAGGATCGCGGAGCGCAAGGCAAAGCTCCAGAGGATGCGCGCGCGGCTGGCACCGAGGGTCTTGAGGATTGCGGCCTCAAAAGTTCGCGCCTTCTCGCCAGCGGCGGCGGCCCCGATCAAGACGAGGAAGCCTGTAACAAGGGTAACACCGGCGCCCACGCGCACGCCGGCGGATATGCCTTCGACGATCTCCATCATTCGCGCGATGGCATCACGAATGCGAATGGCTGTGATGTTGGGATAGGCATTTGCCATCTCGCGCAGGATCGCGCCTTCTGCCTCGGGGGAGGAATAGACGGTCGCGATCCAGCTATGCGGCGCGCCGGCAAGGGCTGAGGGGTTGAGCGACATGACAAAGCCGATGCCGGCCGTCTCGAACACAACCTCGCGAAAGCTCGCGATGTTGGCGGTCAGATCGCGGCCAAGGATATTGACGGTGATCTGGTCTCCGATCTTGAGGCCGATCTCGCGGGCTTCGGCATCCGAAAAGCTGACAAGTGGCGGGCCGGCATAGTCGGGCGGCCACCATTCCCCCTCGGTCAGCCGCGTGTTTTCGGGGATGTCGGCGGAATAGGTCAGGCCCCGGTCACCTTGCAAGATCCAGTGTTCCCCGGCGACCTCGGTGGCAGGCTCGCCGTTGATCTCGGTGATGATCCCCCGCAGCATCGGCGCGGCCTCGATCTTGCTGACCTCTGGGTTGCCGTCGAGCCGCTGGCGGAAGCCGTCGATCTGGTCGGGCTGGATGTCGACGAAGAAATACGAGGGGGCAACCTCGGGGAGTTCTTCGGCAAAGGCACCGCGCAGGTTGCCATCGATCTGGCCGATCCCTGCAAGGACAGCAAGCCCTAGCCCCAGCGAGAGCACGACCGCCACCGTTTCGCCATTGCGGGCACCAATGGCGCCGAGGGCCAGCCGCAGCGCGGGCAGGCCCCGCGCCGCGGGCATGGCGCGGCGGGCAATCGCGCGCGTGGCGACAGCCGCAAGCACCAACGCCAAGAGGGCGGCGGCGATGCCCCCGAACGTCCAAAGGGCGAGGGTTGGCGTGCCGGAAAGGACCGCTGCCGAGCCGACGAGCGTCGCAATAAGGACGAGGGTCAATGCAATGTATTTGCCTGCCGGCAGGGCCTTGCCCGACGCAAAAGCATCGCGGAACAGCGCAGCGGCGCGGACCTGTTCGGTCCGGGCCAGCGGCCAGAGGGTGAAGATGGCTGCGGTCAGGGCGCCATAGAGTGCCGCTTCAAGCAAAGGCCGGGGATAAAGGGCGAAGATCGCCGGAACCGGAAGGCGGGCCTCGATCAATGGGGCAAGCAGGACGGGCAGGCCACCCCCCAAAGCAAGGCCGACGAGGATTCCAGCCGTGGCCAGAAGCCCGATTTGCAGCGCATAGACAGCAAAGATCGTGCCCCCCGAGGCGCCCAAGGTCTTGAGCGTTGCTATGACGCCGGTCTTGCCGGAGAGATAGGCGCGGACCGCCGCGGATACACCCACACCGCCAACCGCAAGGCCAGAGAGGCCCACGAGGATCAGAAAGGCGCCGATCCGCTCGACAAACCGCTCCGCCCCCGAGGAATCGCGGGAATCCCGCCAGCGCAGGCCGCTGCTCTCCAGCTCCGCCTCGGTCTGCGCCTCGAGCGTCGCCAGATCGGCCCCCTCCGGCAGATCAAGTCGATAGGCCGTCGAAAAGAGTGTGCCCTCTTTGATGAGCCCCGAGTTCCTAAGACTATCGGTCAAAACGATGGTGCGCGGCCCAAGGCCGAAACCGGCTGTGCTGTTGTCGGGATATCGGGTCAGAAGGGCGCTGAGCGTGAACTCCTGAAGGCCAAGGGAGAAGGTATCGCCGGGGCGCAGGTCGAGGCGGTCGGCAAGCGCAGGCTCCATCACCGCGCCGGGCCGCGCGCCGGTGCCGGCCAGTGCCTGCGCAAGCGGCATATCGGGCGAGAGCGCGACAGCGCCGATCAGCGGATAGGCATCGTCGACCGCACGGACCTGCGTCAGCGCTCTGTCGCTGGTTCCATCGGGGAGGGCAACACCGGCCAGAGAGCGGAAATCGACCGTTTCGGACACCCGATCCGAAATGGTATCCAGAAATGCCCGCTCCTCGGGGCGGGCAAAGCGATAGGTCAGCCCAACCTCGGCATCGCCTCCAAGCATCGCCGCGCCTTCGGCGGCAAGTCCGGCCCCGATCGACGCGCGCACGGTGCCGACCGCGGCGATGGCGGCGACCCCGAGGGCAAGACAGGCGAGAAAAACGCGAAACCCGTTGAGGCCGGCGCGCAGCTCGCGCCGCGCGATCTTGATTGCAACGAGAGAGCTCACGCCAGCGCCTCTTCCATCTCAAGCCGCCCGTCGCGCAGGCGGATCACCCTGTCACAGCGGCGGGCCAGTTCGGGCGCATGGGTAACCATGACGAGTGTCGCGCCGTGTTTGTCGCGCAGGTCGAAAAGAAGTTCGATGATCGCGCCGCCATTTGTCTCGTCGAGATTTCCCGTCGGCTCATCGGCCAGCAGGATGCGTGGTCGCGGCGCGGCAGCACGTGCCAGCGCCACGCGCTGCTGTTCGCCCCCCGACATCTGGCTTGGGAAGTGTCCGGCGCGGGCCGCAAGGCCGACGGCCGCCAATTCCTCGGCCGCGCGGTCAAAGGCATCGGCGATACCGGCCAGCTCAAGCGGTGTCGCTACATTTTCTAGAGCGGTCATCGTCGGAATGAGGTGGAAGGATTGAAAAACGATCCCCATATTGGCTCTGCGGAAGCGGGCCAGTTGATCCTCGTTCATCGAGGTCAGGTCTTGCCCCAGCGCGGTGACGCGCCCGCCAGTGGCCCGTTCAAGGCCACCCATGAGCATGAGGAGCGACGACTTGCCCGAACCGCTGGGGCCGACGAGGCCCAGAGTTTCGCCCTGCCGCACGTCGAGCGAAATCCCTTTGAGGATATCGACCATGCCTGCATTTCCCTTGAGAGAAAGCGATGCTTCGGAAAGGGAAAAAACAGGTTCGGTCATGTCGGCAGCCTTCTTGCGTGTTTCGTCACTTGGATATGGGGTCATACGGTCCATCCGCAACCTCGCTCTCGTCTTCTTGACCGCTGGCGCGGCCGCGGCCGAACCACAGACCCTGGTCGCTCTCGGTGATAGTCTAACGCAAGGCTACGGCCTTTCCGTTGAGGAAGGGTTCGTGCCTCAGCTTCAGGTCTGGTTGACCGGACAGGGGGCCGACGTGACCGTGATCAACGCTGGCGTCTCTGGCGACACAACCGCCGGCGGGCTCGCGCGTGTCGGCTGGACTTTGGGCGGCGGGGATGTGGACGCATTGATCGTTGCTCTCGGCGGCAACGATTTTCTTCGCGGCCTCGATCCGGTCGCCAGCCGCGAGAACCTCTCGGGCATCCTCGAGGCCGCGGCAGCGGGCGGTGTGAAGGTCTTGCTGGTGGGGATTGCGGTGGCCGACAATTATGGGCCGGACTATCGGGCCGCCTTCGAGGCGATGTATCCCGAGCTTGCCGCCGAATATGGTGTCGCGCTCTTTTCGGATTTCTTCGAGGGGCTCACGACGGCCGCCGGTATCAGCGAGGCGCGCGCAGCCTATATGCAGCCCGATGGGCTTCACCCCAATGCCGACGGCGTAAGACGCATCGTCGAGGCCATGGGCCCCGCCGTTCTCGCACTGATGCACGAGGAATAGGCGAAGGCTGGGCGCCTTCGCCAAAGGGAAATCAGAGCAGTTTGAGCTCGATCGCCGATTCGCGGCCGTCGCGGCCGGCCGACAGCTCGTAGCTGACTTTCTGATTGTCCTTGAGGCCGGTCAGGCCCGAACGCTCGACTGCCGAGATGTGCACAAACACATCCTTGCCGCCGCCATCGGGTGCAATGAAGCCAAAGCCTTTTGTGGTGTTGAACCATTTTACGGTGCCAGTGGCCATCCGTCGTCTCCATAGTTTGCCGCTCGCGGGAGTGCAGCGGCACGGCTCGTCAGTGCTGGATCGATGACTGGCCGCAAAGGGAGACAGTGTAGATCTGAGGTAACTCGCGCGGCGAATATGAAAAAACCGGCATTTCAAATCAAGAAAAATTGCGAGCCCTTGACTTTGCCACCCCGCAGGAACAGATCACGCCAATTCCCCTATTTTTCAAGCGTGAAATGCGTCAGCCCCTTTCCTAGTTCATCTCGTCCGCCCGCGTCTGCTTGGTGGTCAATGAGGTGAATCATGCCAAAAATCGAAATGTCATCCGGCGATCTGCGGGCGGATCGCAGGCTGGCATTTGCCGAAGGGCTCTTGGCGGGCGGCGACATTGCGGCTGCCGCTGATCTTATGGCCGAAACGATGCCACTTGTGCCCGAATGGGCGGTCGGCTGGCTGCGGTTGGGCGAGATGGCCGAGGCCGCGGGTCGCGTGGAGCAGGCGATCGACGCCTATCAGAAAGCCAGCGATCTTGATCCCCGCGACAGGCTGGGCGCTGCCCTGCGCCGGGATCTTCTGAGAAAGGTGCCGGTGATCGAGCGGATGTCATCGGGCTTTGTCGAGGGGCTTTTCGACGATTACGCGCACCGGTTCGATCAATCGCTCGTTGGCAAGCTCGGCTATCGCGGGCCGGAAATCCTTACCCAAGTCCTGCCCGAGAACCTCGGCCGGGTTCTCGATCTTGGGTGCGGCACGGGTCTGATGGGCGCGGCGATCCGGGATCGGGCAAGCCACCTTGAAGGATGGGACATTTCCGCCGCCATGCTGAGACAGGCCGGGGCCAAACGGACATATGACACGCTTGGCAAGCGGGATCTGAACACGCTCGAGATCACCGACGAACGCTGGGATACGATCCTTGCCGCCGATGTCCTGATTTACATCGGGGCGCTTGAGCGACTTGTCGGATGGGTGGCGGGGTCGCTTGTGCCTGGCGGGGTCTTTGCCTACACGGTCGAGGCCCTCGCCGGAGAGGGTTTTGTCCTAGGCGAGGCGCGCCGTTATGCCCATTCCGAAAGCTACCTCCGAGAGCTTCTGAATCAGGCCGGTTTCAATGAACTAATGATCCGTCGCGATGTCTTGCGGTCCGACCGGGGCAGGGATGTCGAGGCTTATGTGGTCTCGGTCAGGCGGGCGGCGCTGAAACTTGGACGCGCAGGAGAGGAAGCCGAACTCGCCTG
>JAURFB010000003.1 GCA_030827165.1 Marivivens sp. | reverse complement strand
TGATCTTCTATTTGCTCAATGGCTTCTTGCTTGGCCGCGAGTATTTCACAATGGCAGCGATGCGCCGTGAGGGGCGTGAGCGGGCCTATGCGATGCGCAGGAAGCATGGCACGGAAATTTGGATCGCGGGCTGCCTGATGGCGCTGCCGCTGACCATTCCGCTCGTCAACCTTTTGATCCCGGTTCTCGGCGCGGCGACTTTCACCCACCTTTACCACCGGTTGGCGCGGCAGGCCTAACCCTGCGGTGTCGACATCCTGTGGAACCAGTCAAGATCGCGGATAGAGATCAGGCCTGACAGGATCGTTCCGGCAATCAGGATCCACAGAACCACGGCAATGCCGGTTGTGATCCACGCCTTGCGCTTGAGGTTATGCTCGGACGGAGCCGAGGCATGAGTGCCCGGCACCACCTCGCCCACGTCGCCTTGGGTCTTGAGGCGCAGAGGCAGGACGATGAAGAACACCATGAACCAGATCACGGCGAAAAGAACGAAAGCGGATGTCGGTCCCATCTGGGCCTCCTGAATGCTGGGTCAGACCTGTTCAAGCTCGATCAGGCAGCCGTTGAAATCCTTGGGATGCAGGAACAAGACAGGCTTGCCATGCGCGCCGATCCTGGGCTCGCCGGTCCCGAGAACGCGGGCGCCCGTGGCCTTGAGGTGATCGCGGGCGGCGAGGATATCCTCGACCTCGTAGCAGACGTGATGGATGCCGCCGGAGGGGTTCTTTTCCAGAAAGCCGTTGATCGGGCTGTTTTCACCCAAGGGGTAAAGAAGCTCGATCTTGGTGTTCGGCAGTTCGATGAAGACCACGGTTACCCCGTGATCCGGCTCGTCCTGCGGGGCGCCGACCGTTGCGCCAAGGGCGTCGCGATACTGGGCGCTTGCGGCCTCCAGATCAGGGACGGCAATGGCGACGTGGTTCAAACGACCGATCATGGCAAACCTCTTTCATGGCTTGACCGCTTATCCTTCGTCTGGGGCGGCAGTGCAATGTCTCGCGGCGGTGCAAATCGGCGCAGGCTGGCTTAACCCCGCGTTTACCCTGACGGCCTGAATGTTGGGCAAGTTGCCAAGGAGAGTCGCCATGCCTGTCGAAAACGGGTTTCAGTTCATCAGTTCGCCAACCCCGAACCACCCGCTTCTAGGCCTGACGCTCCTTTTGGTCGAAGACAGCCGCTATGCGAGCGAAGCGATGCGCCTTTTGTGCCAGAGGTCCGGGGCGCGCCTGCGGCGAGCAGATACGATTGCCCACGCACGGCAGCACCTGCGCACCTACCGCCCCGGCATCGTGATCGTCGATATGGGCCTTCCGGACGGGTCGGGCGGCGAATTGATCGCCGAACTGAATGCTGCGCATCCGCGTGTCGATGTGATTTTGGGGTTCAGCGGCGATCCGTCCACCGAAATGGCGGCACTGGCCGCCGGGGCGGATGACTTTCTGGCAAAACCCATCGCGAGCATTACCTTCTTTCAAAACAAGATATTGTCTCTTCTGCCGGCCGCCCGCAGGCCCAAAGGGCCGCGGGAAATCGTCAATGACAAGATCCGGCCCGACCCGCTGACGCTGCGCGAAGATCTTGCCGCGATCGGCCGGGCCCTTGGAGACGATGGCGGCGCGGGTGCCGCCGGATACGCCGCCCAGTTTGCCGCCAGCCTTGCCCATGATCTTGGCGACAGACCGCTCGAGGCGGCCGCAGACGGATATCGCGCAGCCCTGCGCGAGGGTCTGCCGAAAAAGCCCGCGGCAGCACGGCTGAGCGCGATGATTCAGGATCGGATCGCTACCACGCCGAGTTTCTAGGGCAGCCAGCATTGCTGTCCGGGGCAGGCAATGTCCCCGAAGAGGCCCCAACAGCGCCCCAATCCCGTCCAATTTCGTTGCGACGGTGGCCCTCAGCACTGGGTATGTGTCGCTGAGGACAGGATCATGGCAAATTTTATCGATCGCTTCTGGGCCGAAGTGAACGGCAGCGCCGTTCTGGATTGGACCGTATTCGTCGGCGGCGCCGTGCTTCTTCTGGTTGCGCTTGGGGCCACGGCGGCCAGCGCGTTTGGCGCTGCTTGAATTAGCGTATTTATTCTAGTATTTTTGCTTTATTAAGGCGGGTCGCGCTGTCAAACCTGCGCGAGCGAGCGCGCGACGTGCGGGCGGCTGTCCAGTTTCTGGGTCAGTTCGCGAAGCGACGCGGCGATCCAAATCCGCAGTTTTGAGGGCTCGGCCATCCCAGAGAGGGCGCTCTCTGCTGCGGCTGCCTTCTCGGAATGACACTGTCCAAAGCGGCTCAGCATCATCAGATCAAGTTCGGTGAGGCGCGGGGCGTTGCGGTGATGGGGCATGGTGGTCTCCGTCGTTGAAGTCTTTGTCTGACCCGATCGTGCCCCTTGCGCTTGTTGACAACAAACGATGGTTTCTCACAGGATGATTTAGGAAAACTAAATCATGCGAGGCTCGAATGAGCTATCGGCTTCCCAACTTGAATCAGCTTCGCGCCTTCGAGGCGGCGGCCCGGCTCGAAAGCTTTAAGGCGGCCGCGCAAGAGCTCAACGTCACGCAGGCCGCCATCAGCCATCAAATCAAGGCGCTCGAAGAGGCGCTCGGTATCAGACTTTTCCAACGGGGAACCCGAAAGGTCACGCCAACCAAAAACGCGCGATCCTTCGCGGGCCGTTTGGAAGCCGCGTTTCATGAAATTGCGGAAGCCACAAATGGCCTGACCCGCCGCGATCTGACGGGCGAGATCGTCCTGTCGATTGCGCCCTTCTACGGGAACCGGATCGTGCTTCCCCGTCTAGCCAACTTCCACAACGCCTATCCGGGCCTCAGGATATCGCCGCAGATGTCATCGGCACTTGCCAGGTTTGACACAGATGGGAAAGACGCAGCACTTCGCTATGGGGCTGGGGAATGGAAGGGGCTTGCGTCACTCCTTCTGCATCGAGACACGCTCGCCGCTGTCGCAACGCCCGGATATGTCGCGGGGCGAACCCTGCCGCTCAAGCCAGAAGAGATCGCGGCAATGACCCTCGGCTATAACAGAGGGTGGCGCGACGATTGGACGAAGTGGTTTGAGGCCGCTGGCTACGAGGGATCGCCGCCCGGCATCATGATGGAATACGACAACCGCGCCCGGATGCTCGACCTCGCCCTCGCTGGCCATGGAGCGGTTCTATACGATCTGGTTTTGGCCGCAGCCGAGATTGCAACGGGCCATCTTGTGCAAATTCATCCAGCAACCATTGAAACAGGCCGTGGCATGTGGGTGGTCTTTCCCGAGACAGCAACGCCAGACCCGAGAGTCCTAGGTTTCCGGGACTGGCTGCGCGCCGATCTTGGGATTCAAGACCTCTAGGCCTCGGGCGGCAGAACCCGCAGGCGCAATTCGCGCAGCTGTTCGTTGGCGGGTTCGGACGGCGCGTTCATCATCAGGTCTTCGGCCCGCTGGTTCATCGGGAACATGATGACCTCGCGGATGTTGGCCGTATCGGCCAGAAGCATGACGATCCGGTCGATCCCCGCCGCGCAGCCGCCGTGGGGCGGGGCGCCATACTGGAACGCATTGACCATGCCGCCGAAGCGCTTGCGCACCTCGTCCTCGCCATATCCGGCGATCTCGAAAGCTTTGAACATGATTTCGGGCTTGTGGTTGCGGATCGCGCCGCTGACCAGCTCATAGCCGTTGCAGGCCAGGTCATACTGGAAGCCGCGCACGTCGAGCGGATCGCCCTGCAGCGCCTCCATCCCCCCCTGCGGCATCGAGAAGGGGTTGTGCTCGAACTCGTAGCCGCCCTTTTCCTCGTCCTTCTGGTAGATCGGGAAATCGACGATCCAGGCAAAGGCGAACCGGTCTTTCTCGGTGAGGCTCAGCTCTTCGCCGATGACGGTGCGGGCCTTGCCGGCAATCTTTTCAAAGGTCGCGGGCTTGCCTCCAAGGAAGAAGGCCGCATCGCCAAGCCCAAGGCCCAGCTGCTGGCGGATCGCCTCGGTGCGCTCGGGGCCGATGTTTTTCGCAAGCGGGCCTGCAGCTTCCATACCCGAGCCATCCTCGGCCTCGCGCCAGAAGATATAGCCCATGCCCGGCAGCCCCTCTTTCTGGGCGAAGGCATTCATCCGGTCGCAGAATTTACGGCTGCCGCCCTTGGGGGCGGGAATGGCGCGGATTTCGGTGCCCTCTTGCTCAAGAAGCTTGGCGAAAATCGCAAAGCCGGAGCCGGCGAAATGCTCGGACACAACCTGCATCCTGATCGGGTTGCGCAGGTCGGGCTTGTCGGTGCCAAACCAGAGCGCCGCATCGCGATAGGAAATCTGCGGCCACTCGGCCGGCGCATCAACCTTCTTGCCGCCGCCAAACTCTTCGAAAATGCCCGCCAGAACCGGTGAGACAGTGTCGAACACGTCTTGCTGAGTGACAAAGCTCATTTCCATGTCGAGCTGATAGAAATCGGTCGGGCTGCGGTCGGCGCGGGGGTCTTCGTCGCGGAAGCAGGGGGCGATCTGGAAATACTTGTCGAAACCCGAAACCATGATCAGCTGCTTGAACTGTTGCGGGGCCTGCGGCAGGGCATAGAACTTGCCCGGATGCAGGCGCGACGGCACGAGGAAATCGCGCGCGCCTTCGGGGGATGAGGCCGTAATGATCGGGGTCTGGTATTCGCGGAAACCCTTGTCCCACATCCGGCGGCGGATCGCGGCGACCACGTCCGAACGCAGGGTCATGTTGCGCTGCATATTCTCGCGGCGCAGGTCGAGGTAGCGATAGCGCAGGCGGGTTTCTTCGGGGTATTCCTGATCGCCAAACACCATGAGCGGTAGCTCGGACGCCGCGCCGAGAACTTCGATGTCGCGGACGAAAACCTCGATCTCGCCGGTCGGCAGCTTGGGGTTCACCAGATCGGCGGCGCGGGCCTTCACCTCGCCATCGATGCGGATGCACCATTCCGAGCGGACCTTTTCGACCTCTTTGAACACCGGGCTGTCGGGATCGCACAGAACCTGTGTCACGCCATAATGGTCGCGCAGGTCGATAAAGAGAATGCCGCCGTGATCGCGCACGCGGTGAACCCAGCCCGAAAGGCGGACAGTCTCGCCGACATTCGCCTTGGTCAGGGCGGCGCAGCTATGGGAACGGTAGGCGTGCATCTTGGCGATCCTCGGGTCGATTTCGGGGTCTTGGGCTTTGCGGTGATAGAAAGAACCGCAAGGCGGATGTCAAGCAAAGGGCGAAAGTTCGGCCTCGATCAGCCCGCGAAGGGCGTTTCCGACCCAGATATTGCGGGCCGTGGCGAGGTCGGCGGGCGTGAGGCGGCCTTCCTGCCAGCCTTCAGCCAGCAACCGCCCCCGCAGGATTCCCGGAAGACAGCCGGCGGCAAGCGGCGGGGTCAGGCGGCGGCCATCGGCCATTTCGACGAAAAGATTGGTGATCGTGCCCTCGGCCACCTCGCCCGCCGTGTTGAGAAAGAGCGCCTCGTCCTCGCCCGGCCCCAATGCGGCGCGGGCGGTGTCATAGGCCGCTCGGCGGGTGGTTTTCACCCCGACCCACGGGTCGGCTGAATCAAGCCGCGCCTCGGCCCAGACCACGCGCCAGCGGGGCGGACCGGCAGCGAACGGCGCGGTGGTGAGGTCGAACCTGCCGTCGTGGTCGAGTGTCAGGCGGCAGCGCAGCGGAGCATCGCCGCCGATCCCGGCCAGAAGCACCAGCGCCTTATCAAGGTCGAACGCATAGCCAAGCCGCGCCGCCGTTCCGGCCATCCGCGCCATGTGGTCCTCGCGCCAGCGCAGCCCTTCGTTTGGCCGCCAGCCCATCGTTTCGATGATCCGGGGAGGATCGCTCAGATCCTGGCGAAGCGGGTCTTCCAAAGCGCCTCCTCATATTCGGCCTCTGGCGTCGAATCCCAGACGATCCCGCCGCCCACGTCAAGCCGCGCATCGCCGCTGTCTTCCAGAAGAATTGTGCGGATGGCGACGTTGAAGCTGGCGCGCCCGTCCGGCGCGGCCCAGCCGATCGTGCCGCAATAGATTTCGCGCGGGGCAATCTCGAGCTCGCGGATAATCTCTATCGCCCGCACCTTCGGCGCGCCGGTGATCGACCCGCAAGGAAAGAGCGCGGCGAAAATATCGGCAAGGCCAATTCCGGAGCGGAGCCGCCCTTCGACCTCGGAGACCATCTGGTGGACAGTGGCGTAACTTTCGACCTCGTAGAGCCGTGGCACCCTCACCGACCCGACCTCGGTCACGCGCGACAGGTCGTTGCGCAAAAGATCGACGATCATCAGGTTTTCGGCGCGGTTCTTGGCGTCGGAGGCAAGGAACAGGCGATTGGCTTCGTCCTCCTGCGGGGTCGCGCCACGCGGCATGGTGCCCTTCATCGGACGGGTGACGATGCGGCCCGCGCCATCGGTCGCAAAGAACAGCTCGGGGCTACGGCTGAGGATCGACGGCAGGCCCTCTTGCTCGACCAGTACGCCATGGCCCACGGGCTGAGCGGCGGCGAGGGCGGCATAGAGCCCCTCGGGCGAGCCTTCGGCGGCAAGGCTCAGAGGGAAGGTCAGGTTGGCCTGATAGATGTCGCCCGCGGCGATATAGTCGCGCACTTGCGCCACAGCAGAGAGATGGCCGTCGCGGCTGCGCCGTGGGGCAAGATCGCCGATCCGCGTTTGCCTGCTGGCTAGAGGCACGGCGGCTTGCGGCGCATCGTAAACCCCGAACTGAAGAAGCGGCAGGCGGCGCCCCTGGGGCATCAAGGGCGCAAGGCGCGGCTCGAGGGCGTAGCCAAGCTCATAACTTGCATAGCCCGCAACCCATGCCCCTTCGGCGCGCGCCGCATCCAGCGCGGCCAGTGCGGCAGGGACGTCAGCGGCAGTTGCGGCAGAAATCATCGCCCGAGGCCGATCAAACAGCGCGGCGCCTTCGCCCTGCGGGGCATGGTCAAAGCGGATTCGCATAAAGGTCCTGCCAAACTTGCCTGTTCCCTACCGCCACGGGCCCAGGAAGTGGAGCTGGAATACGGAGCCCGAACTGCCGAAGCCGACCCTGACTTGCGCAAGTATTCGGCCGGAAGGCACGAAATTGGGTTGCACAATCCGGCCCCTCCTCCGCAAGATCGCGCAAAATAATGGGCCGAGGCCATAGTGAGCAGTCGATTTATCTCTTTTCTTTCAGCGGTTGCGCTGCTTGGCACAGCCGCCGTCCTGGCCTTGTTTGTCTTGCGCGATCATTGGCCCCCTGATCTTGGCGCAGTTTATTTCGGCGCAAGCGCCTATGCGGCGGGAGAATGGCAAAGCGTCTATGCCGCGCCGTCGGTTTTCTTCGGCGCGCTCATCGAAGATCCCTACTGGCTCGCCCTCGCGCAAGATCAGGGCCTTGAGGGCGCGCCGCTTGTTTCCTTCGTCTATCCCCCGCTCATCGCTGCGGCGATCGCGCCGCTGACCAAGACTGTCAGCGCTGTTCAGTTCATCGAGATCGGACTTGCGGTCGAGCTTGCCTGTTTGTGTGCGGCTGTCCTGCTGGCGCGTTCGGTGGCAGGGGGCAGGCTGCCAGCCGCGATCTGGGTCGTGGCGAGCCTTGTGATCGGCTTGCCCACAGTCGCTCTGCAAAATGCACTCTTCCACGCCCAGCCGCAGATCATCGTGGTTGCCATCGTCCTTCTGGCCTTTGTTCTCTATCGCCAGGGGATGGACACCACGGCCGGGTTGGGGCTTGCCTTGGCTGGCACAATCAAGCTGGCCCCACTTTTCCTTGGAATAGTCTTTCTGGCCGACAGGCGTTGGCGCGCGGCCTCGGCAACAGCGATCGGATCCATCGCGCTTGCTGTTGCCGGCCTTGCGATCAGCGGCCGAGCGCTTCAGATCGAATTCGTGGAACAGCTCGGACGGGCAAGCGAACTGCACCTTCTGTCGCCACTGGGCTATTCGGTGGCGGGGCTTCTAACCGCGCTTTGGGGCAATCTGGCTGGAACACCGGTCGAGCTCGTCAACGAGAAATCCTTCGGGCGGATTGCCTCCGTTCCCTGGATCACGGCACTGAGCTACGTGCTGTTGTTGGCAGGGTCGGCTCTGATCCTCGCCCGAACCCGCACACTTCCCTTTCCCGATGCCTTGCCATTGCGTCTGCTGGGGATTTGGTGCCTGCTGACAGTTCTCGGCCCGCTGGGCTGGGCGCATTATGCCCTTGGGCCAGTGCTGATGCTGCCGGCAGTTCTTGGTTTCCTTCCGCGGCGGCAGGCGCTGCTCTTGTTGATACCGGCGGTCGCGGGGTTGTCGATGCCGCCGATCTTGCTGGTAATCTGGCTGGCGACGGGGATCTCGCTTGGGAGTGTCGCGGCGATTCTTTCACTTCTGATCTTGCCGGTCGCTCTCATGGTTGGCCGGGTACCGAACAGGACGGGGACCGACAGCACCTGAGGCATTCGCAGGGCCGCGATTGCACGTCGCTTTGCCGCAAGCCTTTCCGACCTTTCACGTTGTCATGTTCGGGATAGCCCCCTTCATCGACCTGTCCGCGACGTGGCGCCCCGCAGGGGACTTGGACCTTGGGCGATGCGGCGCCGTGTCCGGGGGGTGATTTTCCGCGTTTTGCAAAGCATTCGGGCCTTGCGCCGAGCGTCTCGATCCCTATAACGCAGGACAATTTGGGCGCGCCCTGCCTCGCGCCTTGCTGCCATACGCCTAGCCCCGGGGGACCACCATGCCGAAGAGAACCGACATCAAGTCGATCATGATCATCGGAGCGGGGCCCATCGTGATCGGACAGGCCTGCGAGTTCGACTACTCGGGCGCTCAGGCCTGCAAGGCGCTGCGCGAAGAGGGCTATCGCGTCATCCTCGTCAATTCAAACCCGGCGACGATCATGACCGACCCCGAACTGGCAGACGCAACCTATATCGAACCGATCACCCCCGAGGTCGTCGCCAAGATCATCGAGAAAGAGCGCCCCGACGCCCTTTTGCCGACGATGGGCGGGCAGACCGGCCTCAACACCTCGCTGGCGCTTGCCGACATGGGCGTCCTGGAAAAATTCAACGTCGAGATGATCGGCGCCAAGCGCGAAGCCATCGAGATGGCCGAAGACCGCAAGCTTTTTCGCGAGGCGATGGACCGGCTCGGGATCGAGAATCCCAAAGCCACCATCATCACCGCCCCCAAGCTGGAAAACGGCAAACGCGACATCAAGGCGGGCCTGCAACTGGCCATCGACGCCATCGAATATGTCGGTCTGCCGGCGATTATCCGGCCCGCCTTTACCCTGGGCGGGACAGGAGGCGGCGTGGCCTACAACCGCGCCGAATACGAACATTTCTGCCGCTCTGGCATGGAAGCCTCGCCGGTCGGCCAGATCCTCGTCGACGAGAGCCTCTTGGGCTGGAAGGAATACGAGATGGAGGTTGTGCGCGACAAGGCCGACAACGCCATCATCGTCTGCTCGATCGAAAACGTCGATCCGATGGGCGTCCATACCGGCGATTCCATTACCGTCGCCCCGGCGCTGACGCTGACCGACAAGGAATACCAGATCATGCGCAACGGCTCGATTGCCGTTCTGCGCGAGATCGGGGTCGAAACCGGCGGCTCGAATGTCCAATGGGCGATCAACCCCAAAGACGGCCGCATGGTGGTGATCGAGATGAACCCGCGTGTCAGCCGCTCTTCGGCGCTCGCCTCCAAGGCCACCGGCTTTCCGATCGCCAAGATCGCGGCGAAGCTCGCTGTCGGCTATACGCTCGACGAGCTGGACAACGATATCACCAAGGTCACGCCCGCCTCGTTCGAGCCGACCATAGATTATGTCGTAACCAAGATCCCGCGCTTTGCCTTCGAGAAATTCCCCGGCGCCAAGCCAGAGCTGACCACTGCGATGAAATCTGTCGGCGAAGCCATGGCGATCGGCCGCACCATCCACGAGAGCCTGCAAAAGGCGCTTGCGTCGATGGAAACCGGCCTGACCGGATTTGACGAGATCGCCATTCCGGGCGCGCCGGAAAAGTCGGCGATCACCGCCGCCCTTTCCAAGGCCACGCCCGACCGCCTGCGCACCATCGCGCAGGCGATGCGTCACGGCCTGAGCAACGACGAAATTCAAGCGATCACCGCGTTTGATCCATGGTTCCTCGCGCGTATCCGCGAAATCATCGAGGCCGAGGACATTGTCCGCAAAGAGGGCCTGCCGGTGACCGAAAAAGGTCTGCGCGGGCTCAAGATGCTGGGCTTCACCGATGCCCGCCTTGCCACGCTGACCGGCCGCACCGAAGACAATGTCCGCCGGGCCCGGATCAACCTGGGCGTCACCGCCGTCTTCAAGCGGATCGACACCTGCGCCGCCGAATTCGAGGCGCAAACGCCCTATATGTATTCGACCTACGAGACCGCCGCGATGGGCGATGTGGAGTGCGAGGCGCGCCCCTCGAACCGCAAAAAGGTCGTCATCCTGGGCGGCGGCCCCAACCGGATCGGCCAGGGGATCGAGTTCGACTACTGCTGCTGTCATGCCTGTTTCGCCCTGACCGATCAGGGCTATGAGACGATCATGATCAACTGCAACCCCGAGACCGTGTCGACCGATTACGACACCTCGGACCGCCTGTATTTCGAGCCGCTGACCTTTGAACATGTCATGGAAATCATGCGGGTCGAGCAATACAACGGAACCCTGCATGGCGTGATCGTTCAGTTCGGCGGCCAGACACCCTTGAAACTCGCCAATGCGTTGCAGGAGGCGGGTATCCCGATCTTGGGCACAACACCCGACGCGATCGACCTTGCCGAAGACCGCGAAAGGTTCCAGCAGCTTGTCATCAAGCTTGGCCTCAAGCAGCCGGTCAACGGCATCGCCTCGACCGACGAGCAGGCGCTGGCCATTGCCGACGAGATCGGCTTCCCGCTGGTGATCCGCCCCTCCTATGTTCTGGGTGGCCGCGCGATGGAAATCGTGCGCGATATGGACCAGTTGCTCCGCTATATCCGCGATGCCGTGGTCGTGTCGGGCGACAGCCCGGTTCTGCTTGACAGCTATCTCTCGGGCGCGACCGAGGTTGATGTCGATTGCCTCAGCGACGGCAAGAACACCCATGTCGCCGGCATCATGCAGCATATCGAGGAGGCCGGCGTTCATTCGGGCGACAGCGCCTGCTGCCTGCCGCCGCATACGCTTTCGCCGGAGATCATCACCGAGATCCGCAAGCAGACCGAGGCACTAGCACTCGCCCTGGGCGTTGTCGGCCTGATGAACGTTCAATTCGCGGTCAAGGATGGCGAAGTATATCTCATCGAGGTCAACCCCCGCGCCTCGCGCACCGTGCCCTTCGTCGCCAAGGCGACCGACAGCGCCATCGCCTCGATCGCCGCGCGGCTGATGGCGGGCGAGCCGATGTCGAACTTCCCGCTGCGCGCGCCCTACCCCGAAGCGGCCGACCCGATGACCGTGTTGCCCCTCGGCAATCCCTTCACCCTCGCCGATCCTAAGACACCCTGGTTCAGCGTCAAAGAGGCCGTGATGCCCTTCGCCCGCTTCCCCGGCGTCGATACGATCCTCGGGCCGGAAATGCGCTCGACAGGCGAGGTCATGGGATGGGACCGCTCGTTCGCCCGCGCCTTCCTCAAGGCGCAGATGGGCGCAGGCACGGTCTTGCCGACCGAAGGCACTGTGTTCATCTCGATCCGCGATGCCGACAAGACCGAAGAGATGCTCGACGCAGCCCAGACCTTGATCGGCCTTGGCTTCAGCATCGTTGCAACCCGGGGCACCGCGACCTGGCTCAACGACAACGGCGTTTCCGCCGAGATCGTCAACAAGGTCTATGAAGGCGGCCTGACCATCGTCGACCGCCTGAAGGACGGGCACATCGCTTTGGTGTTCAACACCACCGAAGGCGCGCAGGCTGTTGAAGACAGCCGCGATATCCGCGCCGTCGCCCTCTACGACAAGATTCCCTACTTCACCACCGCCGCCGCAAGCCACGCCGCCACGCTGGCAATGGTCGCGCGGGAAGAGGGCGAGCTCGATGTGAGGGCGCTGCAGGGCTGACCTGCGGGGCCTTTCCCTTGCGTAACGCTGGACAGCCGCCGGGCCGCTTCCTAGCTTTGCGCCTGGTCACTGAGGGCATGATGATGTATAGCGCCGCAATCACCGGGACGGGGGTTTTCACCCCCACCGAAATCATCACCAACGACGAGCTGGTCGTTGCGTTCAACGCCCATGCTGACCTTTGGAACACCGAACACGCCGACGCAATCGCCGCCGGCGCCACTGAACCCAAGCCGCATTCCTCGGCCGAGTTCATCGTGAACGCTTCGGGGATCGAACGGCGACACGTTCTCGACAAGGACGGCGTTCTCGATCCCAAACGGATGTTTCCACGGTTTGCCGCCCGGGCCGACGAGGATCCCTCGATCATGGCCGAGATGGCGCTCAAGGCTGCCGAGATCGCCCTTGCCGGAGCAGGCCTCACGGGCGCCGATATCGACCTTGTCCTGTGCGCTGCGTCCAACCACGAACGCGCCTATCCGGCGATCGCCGTCGAAGTGCAGTCGCTGATCGGCGCGGGCGGCTTTGCCTATGACATGAACGTCGCCTGCTCCTCGGCCACCTTCGGCATTCAGACCGCCGTGCAGATGGTCAAGACCGGCGCGGTGCGGCGGGCGCTCATGGTCAATCCCGAGATCTGTTCAGCCCATCTCGAATGGCGCGACCGCGACTGCCATTTCATCTTTGGCGACGTTTGCACCGCCGTGGTGATCGAGCGCGACGAAGGCCTCGCCAGCACGCATTTCAAGGTGCTCTCGACCCGCTGCGCCACCCAGTTTTCCAACAACATCCGCAACAACAACGGCTTCCTGCGCCGCACCCACGACCAGAAGCAGGACCGCCGCGACATGCAGTTCATGCAGAACGGTCGGAAGGTTTTCAAAGAGGTGCTGCCGCTCGTGAGCCAGCACATTTCAGATCACCTGACCGAAGAGGGCGTGGCCTCCTCCGACCTCACCCGCCTCTGGCTGCATCAGGCCAACAAGACGATGAACGACTACATCGGCCGCAAAGTCCTTGGACGCGATCCTGAACCGGGCGAGCAGCCCAATATCCTTCAGGACTATGCCAATACCTCCTCCGCCGGCTCGATCATCGCCTTCTCGCAGCATTCCGCCGACCTTCAACCGGGCGAAAAGGGCCTGATCTGCTCTTTCGGGGCTGGCTATTCCGTGGGATCGGTGATCGTGGAGCGCGCCTAGGTTTTCCGCATCTTGCGTCCGCTGCCGCCAGCCGCATAGTAGCCTCATGGCAAAGCTCTATTTCAACTACTCCACCATGAACGCCGGCAAGTCGACTGTGCTCTTGCAGGCTTCGCACAACTATATCGAGCGGGGGATGCAGACCTATCTGCTGACCGCTCAGTTCGACAATCGCGCGGGCGAGGGCCGGATCGCGAGCCGGATCGGCATCGGCGCAAAGGCCGATACCTTCGGCCCCGGCGAAGACCTTTTCGCCAAGATCGGCGCGCGCCTGTCGCAAGCGCCCTGCGCCTGCATCTTCGTGGACGAGGCCCAGTTTCTAGAGCCCGCGCAGGTCTGGCAATTGGCGCGGGCGGTCGACGATCTGGGCGTGCCGATCATGGCATTCGGCCTGCGCGTCGATTTTCTGGGCAAGCTATTCCCCGGCTCGGCCGCTCTCCTCGCGCTGGCGGACGAAATGCGCGAGGTTCGCACCATCTGCCACTGCGGCAAGAAGGCGACGATGGTCGTCCGCAAGGACGCGGCGGGCAATGTCTTGACCGATGGCGATCAGGTCTCGATCGGCGGCAATGACCGCTATGTCTCGCTCTGCCGCCGCCACTGGCGCGAGGCGGTGGGCGACCGCGCCCCTAGTTGACCCGCTGCGGCGGCTCCTGCCCCGCGTCCCAGGCGATGATATTGTCGAGCGCCATCTGCCCCATCGCCTGACGGGTCTCGACGGTGGCGCTGCCGAGGTGCGGCAGGAGGGTGCAGTTTTCAAGCGTGCGCAGGCGTTCGGGAACGTGGGGCTCTTTCTCATAGACATCGAGCCCCGCGCCAGCGATGGCGCCTGCCTCGAGCGCGTCGATCAGGGCCGCCTCGTCCACCACTTCACCTCGGCTGATATTCACGAAGATGCTCGTGGGTTTCATCGCGGCGATGGCGGCGCGGTCGATCAGCTTGGTGGTCGGCCCGCCGCCCGGCACGGTGACGACAACGATATCGGCCCCCGCCATCAGGTCGTGCAACGTTTCGACCTGCCGCGCGGGCAGGTCGACGTCCTTCTTCGAGCGGTTGAAATAGATCACCGGCATGCCAAAGCCGTAATGCCCGCGATGCGCCACCGCCTGCCCGATCCGGCCCATGCCGACGATGCCGAGCGTCTTGCCCGTGACTTCGGTGCCCAGAAGGGATTTCGGGCCGAAGCCGCCCCATTTTCCTGCCCGCAGCATCCGCTCGCCCTCGCTCGCGCGGCGGCAGGCTGACAGGATCAGGGTCATGCCAATATCGGCGGTCGCGGCGGTGAGGACATCGGGGGTGTTGGAGACGATCACCCCCGCCCTGATTGCGGCGGCGGCGTCGATATGGTTGTAGCCCACGCCAAAATTGCCGAGCATCCGGCAGCGCAGGCCGCCCGCCTGTGCCCTCTCGAAGGCGGCGGCGGTGAATTGATCGCCCAGGGTCGGCAGGATCGCGTCATAGGCGGCGAGCGCCACGGCGCATTCATCCTCGCTCATGCCAGCACTGTCTTGCCGGATGGTCAGGTCAAAAAGCCTTGCTGCCTGATCAAGAACTGGCTGGGCGATGACGCGGGTGATCAGAAGTTTCTTCAATGCATCCTCCCCCCAAGCGGGACTTTGTGGTCGGGGCCGATCAGAACGACCGCGCCGTTTTCGTCTGGAAGCCCGAGGACCAGAACCTCGGACATAAACCTGCCGATCTGGCGCGGCGGAAAGTTGACGACGGCCATCACCTCTTTGCCGACGAGGCTTTCGGGCGTGTAGTGGACCGTCACCTGCGCCGAGGTCTTGCGCTCGCCGATCTCGGGGCCGAAGTCGATCCACATCTTGATCGCTGGCTTGCGGGCCTCGGGGAACGGCTCGGCGCGCAGGATGCGGCCCACGCGGATATCGACCGCGAGGAAATCGTCGAAGGTAATGGGATCAGCCACGGGCAAGTTCCTTGGAGCGGTGGGTGGCGGCCGCAATGGCGCGGCTGACAAGCGGCGGCAGGCCGGCCAAGGGATCCATCAGCACTTCAAGCGCGGCTTGCGTGGTGCCGTTGGGCGAGGTGACATTGATGCGCAGCTGCGCGGGGCTTTCGGTCGAGCCTTCGGCCAGAGCGCCCGCGCCCGCTACGGTCGCCCGCGCGAGTTGCAGGGCCAGATCGGGGGCGAGGCCCTGCTCGATCCCGGCCGTCGTCATCGTCTCGATGAGCAGGAACACATAGGCCGGACCCGAGCCGGACAGGCCTGTAACGGCGTCCATCTGTCCCTCATCCTCAAGCCTGACGACCTGTCCTACCGCGGAAAGAAGCTCCGTTGCGGTGTCCATATCCGCCGCGCCCGCGTGGCCATTGCCGATGATCGCGGTAATCCCCTTGCCCACAGCGGCAGGGGTGTTGGGCATCGAACGGACGATGGGCGTCTGTGCGCCAAGCGCTGCCTCGAAGGCGGCGATCGGGGTGCCCGCGGCGATAGAGACAAAAAGCGTCGTGCCATTGCCCAGCGCCTGCAAAGTCGGCAGTGCCTCGCCCATCATCTGCGGTTTGACAGCGACAAGCGCGACAGCGGGATCGGCCGGAACGCCCTCGTTCACATGAACGCCGGTCCGTGCAAGCCAATCCGACGGGTTGGGATCAAGCACCCAAACAGCTTCGGGCGAAAGGCCACCCTCCAGCAATCCGGCCAAAAGCGCAGACCCCATCTTGCCACAGCCCAGAAGGACAAGACCGCGTGTTTCAACATCTTTCATCGGATGATCCCCCCGAGCCGCTTCGCAACGAGGTTAGTGCCCGCCCCGAGGGGGTTCAAGCCGGAGCGGGCGAAATGCGTCAGGCGCGGCCGTAGGCCTCGGAAATGGCAATCTGCATCGCCTCGGCAGGCGTGCGCCCACCCCATGTCACCAGCTGGAAGGCCGGATAGAACCGCTCGCAACTCATCACCGCCGCACCGATCATCGTGTCGATCTGTTCGGGGCTGGCGATCTGCTCGCCGGCAAGAATCAGACCATAGCGATAGACCATCAGCTTTTGCTCGGACCACCAGGTGAAATTGCCGGCCCAGCAGTGATCATTGGCGCGGTTCAGCGCCTCGTAAAGAAGCTGGTCGCGCTCTTCTGGCGGCTCCATCTCGAAGGTGCAGATCAGGCGCAGGGTGGAATCATAGGCCGACCAGGCAAGGGTGATTGAATAGGTGCGCCACTGACCCTCGACCGCCATGGCGATCTGGTCGTCCGCGATCCTGTCGAATTCCCAGGCGTGGTGTTCGGCGATGTGCTCCACGAGGTCAATCGGATGGATATCGCCTTCGTCTACGAAGTGCTCGGTCAATGCCATGTGCTCGGCCTCATTTGTTATAGCGCCGGGGTAATGGCAGCGCCCCAAGCGCTAGGTGCCTGCTCAAGGGACGGTAGTCTTTTTGTTGCGTCCCTACGACATATGGTGGGGGGCCGGGGGAAGTCTGTAAAGCAGTTTTTTGGGGATAAGTCGAAAGAGACTCGGAATTTTTTCAATCTCTTCGGCCATAATGCCTCTTGTGGCGGGCTTTCCCAAACCGCCAGCGTCTCTTGCGACGCCGGGCAATCCGAGGTCTACTCCGGTTCGGTTCGCGGAGGGGCAATTTCACCGCCTCCGTGCTTGGGGGTGGCAAGTGTCGGCGGAAAAGATCAAGGGACCAGCGTCTTACTTTCCATCCATCGAAAAGAAATACGGCCAGCCGATCAGCCATTGGCTCGGGATCGTCGAGGGCCAAATGCCTGCGCGGCATATGGAGCTTGTCGCGCATCTGAAATCCGAACACAGGATGGGCCACGGCCACGCCAACGATATCGTTGCCCATGCCCTGTCTGGAAAGCGCCCGTCCTGACAAGGCAGGCGCTGTCGCTCGGCGGAAGTTATTTCTTCGTCGCCTCGAGCGCCTCGATCCGCGCCAGAAGCGCGGCATTTTCCTCGCGGGCCTTCTGAGCCATCGCGCGAACCGCATCGAATTCCTCGCGCGTCACGAAATTGCGCTCGGCCAGCCAGCGGTCGAGCAAGGACTTCATGGCATTGCCCGCCTCGTCGCGCGCGCCCTGTGCCACGCCCATGGCGTTGGTCATCAATTGGCTCAGGTCGTCCATGATCTTGTTGCGCGTCTGCATCGCGGCCTCCGAGGTTCGTCATGACCTATATGGAGGCGCGAAGCCGCCAAGGCAACAGGGCGGGAGTTGACAGCGACCGCCCTCGCGCGCAGGACTAGCCCCATGCGTGCCTCGATCCCATTTCCCGATATTTCGCCCGAGATCTTTTCCTTCTCGATAGGCGGCTATGATTTCGCCCTGCGCTGGTATGCGCTGGCCTATATCGTCGGGATCGTCGCCGGCTGGCAGATCATTGCCTGGCTGATGCGCAGGCCCAAGCTCTGGCCGCAGTTCACGCCGCCGATGACGCCGATGCTTCTTGAGAATTTCATGACCTGGATCATCATCGCGGTGATCCTTGGCGGGCGGCTTGGCTATGTTTTCTTCTATGCCTTCGACGCCTTCGCCGCCGATCCCTTGTCGATCATCCGGGTCTGGGAGGGCGGAATGTCGTTCCACGGCGGCTTTGCCGGGGTGATCGCGGCGACGCTCCTCTATTGCCGCCTCAACAAGCTGCCGCTCGGCTCGGTCGCGGATTCGCTGGCCATCGTTGCGCCTATCGGCCTGTTCCTCGGCCGGATCGCCAATTTCATCAATGGCGAGCTTTGGGGACGGGTGACGGATGTGCCTTGGGCCGTGGTGTTCCCCGGCGAAGCGGCCCAGAACTGTCTCATCATGGTGGCCGAATGCGCCCGCCACCCGAGCCAGCTTTATGAGGCGGGGCTTGAGGGGCTTGTCCTCGGCACGCTGATCGCATGGCTTGCCTTGAGGCGCGGGATGCTCCGCCGCCGGTGGACGCTCACGGGGATGTTCTTTCTAGGCTATGGCCTCTCTCGGTACATCGTCGAGTTTTTCCGCCAACCCGACGCCCAGTTTGTCAACCTCGGCAATCCCCTCGGCTATGCCTATCAATATGGCGACTGGGGTTTCACGATGGGCCAGCTTTTGTCCGCACCGATGATCCTCATTGGTCTGGCCGTGATCCTTTGGCCAAGGCGCAAGCCATGACCGCCATCGAAGACCAGCTTCGCGCCCGGATCGCAGCGACCGGGCCGATCTCGATTGCCGACTATATGGCAGAGGCGTTGATGCATCCCGAGCACGGCTACTACGCCACGCGCGATCCTTTCGGCGCGGCGGGCGATTTCATCACCGCGCCCGAGATCAGCCAGATGTTCGGCGAGCTGATTGGCCTTTCGCTGGCGCAGTCGTGGCGCGATCAGGGTGCGCCGCCGCGCTTCATCCTTGCCGAGCTTGGGCCGGGGCGCGGCACGCTCATGGCGGATATCTTGCGGGCAACCGAGGGCGTCGCGGGCTTCACCGACGCGGCCGAGGTGCATCTTGTCGAGACATCGCCCGAGCTGCGCCGGGCGCAGGCGCTGCGGCTGCCGGAGGCGACATGGCACGACGGTATCGCCAGCCTGCCGGACGGCCCGATCTGGCTTGTCGCCAACGAATTCTTCGATGCCCTGCCGATCCGCCAGTTCGTGCGGCAGGGCCAAGGCTGGCGCGAGCGGGTCGTGGGGCTGCGAAGCGGCCAGTTGCTGCCCGGATTAGGCGATCAGACGACCTATGGTTTTCTGGCCCACCGCCTCCGGGACACGCTTGATGGCGATCTGATCGAGTTTTGCCCCGCCCTGCCTGCTCTCGTGCAGGACATCGGTCGCCGGATCGGCGCCGACGGCGGCGCCGCGCTGATCACCGATTATGGCGACTGGCGCTCGCTCGGCGATACGTTTCAAGCGATCCGCGCCCATGCCGCGAGCGACCCGTTCGTTGATCCCGGCGAGGTCGACCTGACCGCGCATGTGGATTTCGAAGCGGTGGCGCTGTCTGCGGCTCCGGCAAGGTTCAGCAAGCTGACGACCCAAGGCGTCTTTCTCGAACGGCTCGGCATCACGGCGCGCGCCCGGCAACTGGCCTCGAAACTTGCCGGGGCCGAGCTTGAACGCGTGGTCCTTGCACATCGCCGCTTGACCCATCCCGACGAAATGGGCGACCTCTTCAAGGTATTGGCGCTCTATCCCGAAGGGCGCCTGCCGCCGCCCGGATGTGACCCATGACGCTCGACATCATCACCTCCGACGCCCTCGCGCCCCTGCGGCACGGTTTCTTTGGCCGTCAGGGTGGCGCCTCGTCGGGCATCTTCAAGGGGCTCAACTGCGGCTATGGCAGTTCGGACCAGCACGAGGCCGTGGCGATCAACCGTGGGCGGGTGGCGGGTGCGCTCGATCTCGAACCCGAGCAGCTTCTCGGTGTGCATCAAATCCATTCCGCCGATGTGGTTATCGTGACCGACCCCGACGCCCCACGCCCTTCCGCCGATGCGATGGTGACGAATCTGCCCGGTGTGGCGCTGACTGTTCTGACCGCAGATTGCCAACCGGTCCTTTTCGCCGATCCCGAAGCGGGCGTGATCGGTGCGGCCCACGCTGGTTGGAAAGGCGCGCTTTCCGGCGTTCTTGGCAAGACCGTCGACGCCATGGAGGCGCTCGGTGCCAGCCGTAGCCGGATCAGCGCGGTAATCGGCCCGACCATCAGCCAGCGCGCCTATGAGGTCGGGCCTGAATTCTTTGACGCCTTCGTCGCGGAAGACCCAACCTTCGCCCGCTTCTTCGCTGGTGGCGAAGGCGACCGGATGATGTTTGATCTGCCCGCGCTTGGGCTGCACCTTTTGCGAGATGCTGGCATCGAAAGCGCCGAATGGACCCGGAACTGCACCTATTCCGATCCCGACCGTTTCTTCAGCTACCGCAGAGCCACCAAAGCCAGAGAGGCCGACTACGGCCGCCTGATCTCGGCCATCCGCCTCTGATTGTGGCGCAACTGGGGCGCCGGACCCGGTGAATTGGCGTGACGGCGCCGCCGGGAAGAGGCAACTCCCGCCAAACCCCCTGCAATTCGGGGATTACGCCCCAATTCACGAACAATCGGCGCCGATCTGTCGGATTGGTGAAATTTCACGGAAATTCCTTTTTTGCCGCCAGAAAGCGCCGCGAAGCGGGACGAGATTGAGGTCACTGAGGCAAACTTCAAGGGACAGGATACGATCATGACGACGGAAAAGCGCTGGATCAAAACACTCGCCGCGGAAGCCGCAAAATGCGAGCAGCACCAGATGCCCTGGGCCCGTGGCGCCCGCCGTCAGGCCATGATCGCCCGCCGCAAAGCCGCCGAAGATCTCTCCCAAGCTTCCGCGTCCTCGTCTGCCTCGGCCTGAGTTTCACTTCTCCTACCGCCATTTGGCGGCACCTGAACCGCCCGGCCACCTGGGCGGTTTTTATTTGGGGCAGGCGAATCGGATTGTGACAAATCCGTTCACTGTCGCGGGACAATTTCGGATTCCAAACCTCATTATCCCCGGAGCGGCGCGAGAACGGACTGTTTCTTTGACAGAACGCACCCAATCGGCGTTTTTGGGATCAATCGTTCAATAGCCGGACGTTGTCGGTGGGGGCCGACTGAAGGCGAGCACAAAAGGTGCCCGCATGACAATGACCCCCGATTCCAGCACCGGGCTGGATCTTCCCGTTTCCTCTCTGGTCCGTCAGGGCCAGATCGCTCGTCCCGGTGGGCAACCTCAGCGCATTCAGCCTCTTATGCGCAGGTATGAGGCCGTCCATCTGGCAGCAAACGGCGATATTGTGGAGCATTCCCATATCGCCCCCGCCATTCCCCAGTTCGAAGAAGCCTTTTCGGCCTTCGCCCGCGGAACCATCTTCCAAACCCGGCTCGGCCCCGTCGCGGTCGAGGATCTGTTGCCGGGCGACATGGTTCTGACGGCTGAAGGCGAATTTGAAAGGTTGACCTGGAAGGGCTCGATGATGCTCGTTCCGAGCGCCGAGGGCCAATCCCCGGAGATGCGGCATCTGACCCGCATGTCCGCGGAGGCGATGGGCCTTGGCCGGCCGGCCAACGATACGGTCTTTGGCCCTTCGGCCCGGATGATCCACCGCGCACCCGGAATCAAGACCCTGACGGGCCAATCCGCCGCGCTGGTGCCGCTGCGGGATTTCATCGACGGCGTCAACATCGTCGAACTCACGCCGATGACCTCGGTGCAGGTTTTCCACCTTGCCTTCGAAGAACATCAGCGGCTTGTGACCGGTGGCATCGAGGTTGAAAGCTATCACCCCGGCCTTGCGCACCGCTTCCCGTTGCGGGGCGATCTTCTGCGCCTGTTCATGACGCTCTTCCCGCATATGCTGGATTTCACCGAGTTCGGCGCGCCAATGGCCCCGCGCCTCAAACTGCAAGACCTCGACCTGTTCTACGCCGCTTGATCAGGCGTCGCGGCGGAGCCGCTCTTCCAGAACGTCGAAGGGCACGCCTGGCTCGTCCTTCGCGTCGCGGATGACGAGGCTGGTTTTCACGCTGGCCACATTCGGCGCGGCGGTAAGCTGTTCGGTCAGGAAGGTCTGAAAGGTCCGCAGGTCGGGCGAGACACATTTGAGGATGAAATCCACCTCGCCATTGAGCATGTGGCACTCGCGCACGAGTGACCAGCTCTTGCACTTTGCCTCGAAGGCCGAAAGATCGGCTTCGGCCTGACTGACCAGCCCGACCATTGCAAAGACCTGGACTTCAAAACCCAGTTCGCGCGGATCGACATCGGCATGATAGCCGCGGATATAGCCCTGCTCTTCAAGCGTGCGAACCCGCCGCAGGCAGGGTGGCGCCGAGATCCCCACCCGCTTGGCAAGCTCGACATTGGTCATGCGTCCATCGGCCTGAAGCTCCGCAAGGATCATACGGTCGATTTCGTCGAGTTTGCTGCCGGGCATGTTGGCTCCTTAGGAAATTTCGCAAACACTACGCGATAGGCGCCAAATACGCAATTATCTTTCAAGTCAGCGCAATATCGTTTCGCTCGGCTACACATTGCATATCTGCTATGTGTTCTTCGCCATCGGCCTTTAAACCTCGGCTCGGCGCGGCTATATCGGGTTCTGACCAGAGAGGAAAGCTGCCATGACCCAGACCCGCCACACCAAGGTTCTCATCATCGGATCCGGCCCGGCCGGCTATACGGCGGGCGTTTATGCCAGCCGCGCGATGCTGCAACCGATCCTTGTTCAGGGGATGGAGCCGGGCGGCCAGCTGACCACCACGACCGAGGTCGAGAACTGGCCGGGCAGGACCGAGATTCAGGGCCCCGAACTGATGGTCAACATGGAAGAACACGCTCGCGCCATGGGCTGCGAGATCATCATGGACATCATCACCGATCTCGACCTGTCCAAGCGCCCCTTCACCGCCAAGGGTGATAGTGGCACCGTCTTTACCGCCGACGCGGTTATCCTCGCCACCGGAGCGCGGGCCAAGTGGCTGGGGCTTGAGTCGGAAGAGAAATACAAGGGCTTCGGCGTCTCGGCTTGCGCCACCTGCGATGGCTTCTTCTATCGCGGGCAAGAGATCGTAGTGGTCGGCGGCGGCAACACTGCCGTGGAAGAGGCGCTGTTCCTGACGAATTTCGCCTCCAAGGTCACGGTGATCCACCGCCGCGACGAATTCCGCGCCGAGCAGATCCTGATCGACCGCTTGAAGAAGAACCCCAAGATCGAAGTGTTGTGGCATCATACGCTCGAAGAAGTTGTCGGCGAAGACAGCCCGATGGGTGTCACCGGCATCAAGGTCAAACATACCCAAACAGGCGAGATTTCCGAGATCTCGACCAAGGGTGTTTTCATCGCGATCGGTCACGCGCCCGCGTCCGAGCTGGTAAAAGACCAGCTCGAGTTGCACCACGGCGGTTATGTCAAGGTTCACCCCGGCTCGACCCGCACTTCGATCGAGGGCGTTTTCGCCGCCGGAGACCTGACCGACCATATCTACCGCCAGGCCGTCACAAGCGCCGGCATGGGCTGCATGGCCGCGCTCGACGCCGAGCGCTGGCTTGCCCATCACAAGTGACCGGTTTTTCCGGGATCATCTGGCGCGCGGCTATTGAGGGCCGGTCGCCGCTGATCCCGGCCGCCGCGCCCGAGGGGCGGTTTCATCACAGCGGCCAACCGGCTCTTTACGCCTCGCTGACGCCCGAGGGCTGCCGCGTTGCGATCCGGCGCTATCTGCGCGCGGATGACCCGCCGCGCCTGATCCATCCGCTGCGCTTTGGCGCCGAGCGGGTGATCGACATGAGCGGAAAGCCCGACCTGAGCATCGTCTGGCAGGACTGGCGCGACGGCGGCCCCTCGCCCACATGGGCCGTGTCTGACCGACTGCGCCGCCAAGGCTGGCAGGCGATGCTCTATTCCTCGCGCTCGCGACCAGACCTGACACACATTGTGATCTTCAATCTGATCTCTTCGCGGATCGAAGAGGCCGGAGCGGCCCACGCCTTTTGACCAGCGCTTCCGCAGACGCCGATCCAACGGACATCAGGCCTTTCACCACGGTCAAAACAACTTCAAAGCCACCCGCCCTATTGAACCGGGCGACGGACACTCATAACTAGCCGCAGAACATCCGCGGGATTGGACGGAATACTCTCAGATGCTTGACCTCGCGATTGCCAATCTCAGCTCGCCGTTGATCCTCTGTTTCGTTCTTGGCGTTTTCGCCGTACTGGTCCGATCCGATCTCTATGTCCCCGAGGCCGCGGCAAAGGCCTTGTCGATCTACCTGCTCTTCGCGATCGGATTCAAAGGCGGCGTCAGTGTTGCCGATCATGGCCTGAACGCAACCCTGGGGTCCGCCCTTCTCGCGGGCGTGGCCCTTTCGGCCACCCTGCCTTTCCTCGCCTTTGGCCTTTTGCAAGTGATGTCCCGGCTTGACAGGGTCAACGCGGCCGCGGTGGCGGGCCATTATGGCTCGATCTCGATCGTAACCTTTGTCGCCGCGACATCGGTGCTGCAAGACAACGGCATGTCGTCCGAAGGCTTCATGGTTGCCGTCGCCGCCGCGATGGAAGCTCCCGCAATCCTCTCGGCGCTCTGGCTGGTCAGCCGCGATGGCAGCGCCCGCATGGATTCCAAGCTGTGGCGCGAAATCTTGCTGAACGGCTCGATCGTTCTCCTGATCGGGTCTTTCCTGATCGGTGGCCTGACCGGCAAGGACGGGCTTGCCGAAATCGAGAGCTTCATCGTCTCGCCATTCAAGGGAGTCTTGTGCCTCTTCTTGCTCGACATGGGGTTGATCGCCGGTCGCGGCCTGCGCGACAATCGTGCGATGATCGGGCCGGGACTTGTGGCCTTCGGAGTGATCATGCCGCTTCTGGGAGGCCTCGCCGGGGCGCTGGTGGGCGCAACCCTGGGCCTGTCGACCGGCGGCACGATGCTCTTCGCCGTGCTTGCGGCTTCGGCGTCCTATATCGCCGTCCCGGCGGCCATGCGGGTGGCCGTGCCGGATGCCGATCCCGGTATCTATCTGACACTTTCTCTTGGCATCACATTCCCGTTCAACCTCACGATCGGAATTCCGCTTTACCTTGAGGCCGCACGCATGATCACCAGAGCCTGAACCATGCACCAAACCCATGATGCCAAACGCGTCGCCATCATCATCGAGACCCCGATGCAGTCGCGCCTGACCGATGCACTGGAATCCGCGGGGGTGACCGGGTATTCGATCCTGCCGGTTCTTGGCGGGTCGGGCAAATCGGGCCGCTGGAGCCGCGAGGGGCAGGTCGGCCGGGCCGGTGGCATGGTGCAGGTCGTTTGCATCATTCGCCCCGAAAGGCTCGAACCGCTTTTGGAAGCCGCCTATCGCGTCGTGGATCGCCATATCGGCGTGATCTCGGTCAGCGACTGCAAGGTTCTGCGGGCCGAACGTTTCTAGATTGGCCCCGCGGGCCGACGCCTCGGCCACATCCGGCCGCTTGGCCGGGCGTGTTGTCACCGCAACATTCGCTCTGGCGCAATCCGGCTGCGTTGTTTTTTCTGGCTTCGCGCGGATTATCCTGCAATATGTTCAACATTGAACACACTTGATAGCCGATGGCACAGCCCGAACCTCAAACCGCCCGACCCGAGGAAGACCAGCTCTTCCGCCTTCTGCGTCAGCTCGATCTGGCGCCGGATGCTTCGCAGCGGGCGACGGCACAGGCGCTGGGCGTCAGCCTCGGCACCCTCAACAGTCACCTGCGCGCCGCTGTGGCAGCGGGCCTCATCACCATCTCCGAACGCTCCGGCCCCGATCGCCGCCAGCGGTTTGCCTATGCCCTGACCTCGCGCGGCGCCGCCACCAAGGCCCGCCTCACCGACCGTTTCCTCGAGCGCAAGCTCGCCGAATACGACGCCCTGCACGCCGAACTGACCGGCACCGAAAGCGGGCATCTCTCATTGAAGAAAAGGACACCTCTGATGCTTCCCAACCTTGCTCCGATCCCGGAGCTTTATGTTTCCTACGATTCCGCCCAGAAGCTGAAGGTTTCGGCGGGCGATCTTATCAGCCACGACCTGACCCCTCGCCAGATCTGCGATCTGGAGCTGTTGATGAACGGCGGGTTCTTCCCCCTCAAAGGTTTCCTCTCGGAAGAGGATTATACCAGCGTTGTCAATAATATGCGCATGGCTGACGGGACGCTCTGGCCGATGCCGATTACCCTCGATGTATCCGAGCAATTCGCTGACGGGATCGAGATCGGACAAGATATCGCGCTCCGCGATCAGGAAGGCGTGATCCTTGCGACGATGACCGTCACCGACAAATGGGTGCCGAACAAGCCACACGAGGCCGAGAAGGTGTTCGGCGCCGACGATGTTGCCCATCCGGCGGTGAATTACCTGCATCACAAGGCCGGCGCGGTCTATCTTGGGGGCCCTGTCACCGGCATCCAGCAACCGGTCCACTATGATTTCCGCGCCCGCCGCGACACGCCAAACGAGCTGCGCGCCTATTTCCGCAAAGTCGGCTGGCGCAAGATCGTCGCCTTCCAGACCCGCAACCCGCTGCACCGTGCGCACCAGGAACTGACCTTTCGCGCCGCCCGCGAGGCGCAGGCCAACCTTCTGATCCATCCCGTCGTCGGCATGACCAAGCCGGGCGATGTCGATCACTTTACCCGCGTGCGCTGCTACGAGGCGGTGCTCGACAAATATCCGCAGGCCACGACAACGATGAGCCTTCTCAACCTCGCCATGCGGATGGCCGGCCCGCGCGAGGCCGTCTGGCACGGGATCATCCGCCGCAACCACGGCTGCACCCATTTCATCGTCGGCCGCGACCATGCCGGCCCCGGCAAGAATTCGGCCGGTCAGGATTTCTACGAGCCCTATGACGCGCAGGAGCTGTTCAAACAGCACCAAGACGAGATCGGCCTCGAGATGGTCGACTTCAAGCACATGGTCTATGTGCAGGAGAAGGCGCAATACTATCCGGCCAACGAGGTCCCTTCGGGCGACACCATCCTCGATATCTCGGGCACCGAACTGCGCCGCCGCCTGCGCGAAGGGCTAGATATCCCCGAGTGGTTCTCGTTCCCCGAGGTCGTGACAGAACTGCGCCGCACCTCGCCGCCCCGCTCCAAACAGGGCTTTACCGTGTTCTTCACCGGCTTCTCGGGATCGGGCAAATCGACCATCGCCAACGCGCTCATGGTCAAGCTGATGGAGATGGGCGGCCGTCCGGTGACGCTTCTGGATGGCGATATCGTGCGAAAAAACCTCTCGTCCGAGCTTGGGTTTTCCAAGGAGCACCGCGATCTCAACATCCGCCGCATCGGCTATGTCGCGTCCGAGATCACCAAGAACGGCGGCATCGCCATCTGTGCCCCGATCGCACCCTATGCCACCACCCGCCGCGCCGTGCGCGAGGATGTCGAAGCCTTCGGCGCTTTTGTCGAGGTTCACGTCGCGACCGGCATCGAGGAATGCGAGCGGCGGGATCGCAAAGGTCTCTACAGGCTGGCGCGGGAAGGCAAGATCAAGGAATTCACAGGCATTTCCGATCCCTATGACGTGCCTGAGCACCCCGAGCTTCGGATCGAGACCGAAAACGCCGATGTCGATACCTGCGCCCATCAAGTCCTGCTCAAGCTCGAGGGCATGGGCCTTATCGCCGCCAATTGATCGCAGCCAAGCGCATCCCAGGCAAACGCCGCCCCCAAGGGGCGGCGTTTCGCTTTCAAGGGCGGTCTACTTGCCCGGGATCATCCGGACGAGAAGGCCGTCCTTCATCACATAGTGATGATAGAAAGCCAAAAGCGCATGGCCAAAGGCCAGCAGCATCAAGAGGTTGGTCAGAACTTCATGCACCTCGCCCAGATCGCGGTTCAGGCCATTGAAGGCCAGAAACCCGCTGATCGGCACGGCAAACATGAGGACGTAAAGGGCCAGATGCCCGGCCTTGGCCGCAAGCTGCATGAGCCGGGGCGCAGTCACCTCGGCTGGGGCCTTCTTGAAAAGCCGCAGTGCGACCCGAACAAACAAAAGCACCACGACAGAGACCCCGATCAGCCTATGGGCGTTGGCGGCGCCGTCGAGCGCACCGGACCCGCCCGACCGAACAAGCGCCTTGAAGGCATCGCTCATGGCATCGCCGAGAAGGTAATTTGCGCCGATCAGGATTGCGATCAGCCAGTGAAGGACGATTTGCGAAAGGTCATAACGGGTTTTGGTCGGCATTTGGGAGGCCCTGTTGAGGTATCGTTTCGGTTAAACGAAGGGCGACGGTCGTTCCGTCGCCCTTGGCTTAAAAAGCCTAGTGCACCGTGACCGGTGTTCGGTCGTGCTGCCGGGCAAGGAAGAAGGCGGTGCTCCGGTCGACCACCAGTGCCAATTGCTGCCCTTCTGCATCACAGACCGCGAAGATCTGGTCGCGATCGCCCGCCTGCGCCCGCATCTCCTCGGGCAATTCGGACACCGCGACAGGCTTGACGTAAACGATATCGCTCACCAACCGCGCGAGATCGTGTTTGGTGTTCATTTCGCGCTTCCTTTCCGGATCTTGATCGTCTGAACCACGCTTTCGGGAACCTTTCGCGTCAGATCGATGTGCAAAAGCCCGTTTTCCATGATCGCCTCGCCCACATCGACACCATCGGCCAGAACGAAAGAGCGCTGAAACTGACGCGCCGCGATCCCGCGATGCAGAAACACGCGGTCAGCGCTGTCGTCCTGCTGTCGTCCACGAATCACGAGGGAATTGTCCTCGACCGTGATCGCGAGGTCATCCTCACCAAATCCGGCCACCGCGAGAGTGATGCGGTAGGAGGTTTGTGAAGTCTGTTCGATATTATAGGGGGGATAGCCGTCGTTTCCGGTCTTGGCGGTGCGCTCGACCAGACGCTCGAGCTGTTCAAAGCCCAGAAGGTAGGGATGGGTTCCCAAGGTCAATTTCGTCATGCGACACGTCCTTTTCTAAGCGACCGTCTGTGCGGGCCCCGTTCCGGCGGCCCTTCGCAGAAAATATGGGCAGAGACAGCGGCTTGTGCAAGTGGAGGCTGGTGAAAGAGGCCGATGGCTCCTATCTTTCCTTCAAGGATTGCCGGGGCCGAAAATGAACTCATCAGCCGAGATGGACGAGACAGAGGTTCTCAAGGTGAGGATCGAGGTCCTGAAGCGCGAGCATCGCGATCTTGACGAGGCGATTCATGCGCTTCACGAGAAAGGGTCGGCCGACATGCTGACGCTCCGGCGGTTGAAAAAGCAGAAGCTGATGCTGAAAGACCGGATCGCCCATCTCGAAGACAAGCTCTTGCCCGATATTATCGCCTGACTGCGACCTGATCGCCCGTTGCCTCCGAGGCTACGGCGAGTATAGTGCCGCTTCCGTTGCAAGGGGACCGTCATGGCCGGAGTAACCGTCGGGATCATCATGGGAAGCCAGTCTGACTGGGCCACGATGAAGAGTGCCGCCGATATCCTTGATGAACTCGGGATCGCCTACGAGAAAAAGATCGTCTCGGCGCACCGGACACCCGACCGGCTTTGGGACTATGGCAAGACAGCGACAAGCCGGGGCCTCAAGGTGATCATAGCTGGCGCCGGTGGCGCGGCTCACCTTCCGGGCATGATGGCCTCGAAAACCCGCGTTCCGGTGATCGGCGTGCCGGTCCAGACCAAGGCGCTCTCGGGGGTCGACAGCCTTTATTCGATCCTGCAAATGCCCAAGGGCTTTCCTGTTGCCACGATGGCGATCGGCGCGGCGGGCGCATCGAACGCCGGCCTGATGGCCGCCGCGATCCTTGCCAATGAGGATGCGGGCATCGCCGCACGGCTTGACGCCTGGCGCGAGGCCCTGTCCGCCTCGATCCCGGACGAACCGCAAGATGACTGATCGGCTCGCCCCCGGCGCCACCATAGGAATTCTTGGCGGCGGCCAGCTTGGCCGTATGCTTTCGGTCGCGGCCTCGCGCCTGGGGTTCAAGACGCATATCTTCGAGCCTGGCGCCAACCCGCCCGCCGGACAGGTTGCCCAATCCGTCACGACCGCGCCCTACGAGGACGAGGCCGCGCTGCGTGCCTTTGCCGCCTCGGTCGATGTGATCACCTACGAGTTCGAGAATATCCCGACGAGCGCCCTCGACATCCTTGAGGCGCTGCGCCCGATCCCCCCCGGCCGCGCCGCGCTGGCGACGTCGCAAGACCGGCTTGCGGAAAAGGCTTTCCTGCGCGATCTCGGCCTCATGACAGCGCCCTTCGCCGATGTCGCCTCCGAGGCTGACCTGAACAGCGCGCTCGAGACCATCGGCGCGCCCGCAATCCTCAAAACCCGCCGCTTCGGCTATGACGGCAAGGGGCAGGCGCGGATCATGGCGCTTGAGGATGCCGCCTCTGCCTATGCCGACATGGCCGGCGCGCCGTCGATCCTTGAAGGCTTTGTCAATTTCAGCAACGAGGTCTCGGTGATCGGCGCACGGGCGCTCAATGGTTCGGTCGCCTGCTTCGATCCGGGCGAAAATGTTCACCTCGGCGGCATCCTGCACACCACGACCGTCCCGGCGCGGCTCTCGCCATCGCAGCGGTCGGATGCAGTGCTCATAGCCGCCCGCATCCTCAACGCGCTCGATTATGTGGGCGTCATGGGAGTCGAATTGTTCGTGACCGCCGAAGGCCTCGTCGTCAACGAAATCGCCCCGCGCGTGCACAATTCCGGCCACTGGACCCAGAACGGCTGCGTCATCGACCAGTTTGAACAGCACATCCGCGCCGTGGCGGGCTGGCCTTTGGGCGATGGCAGCCGCCATTCCAACGTGGTGATGGAAAACCTGATCGGAGAGGACGTGGCCCGCATCCCGCAGATTGCCGAGTCCTGCACCGCCATCCACCTCTATGGCAAGGCCGAGGCCAAGCCGGGCCGCAAGATGGGCCATCTGAACCGCATTATCGGCCCGGCCAAGGGCTAGAAGAAGCCGGTCACGAGGTTCCGTATCGTCATGTCGTGATCGAACCTGCCCTCGTCGAGGAACAGCAGAACCTCGGCAATCACGATCGGGTCGATCATCATGAAGGTATGCGTGACCCCCAAGACGAGGTGATCGCGCATCCCCTCGATGCGGGTGGTCTCGACCGAAACCTTGCCGTCGTCCGGCCCCTCGATCAACCGCGAGAAAACAGGATTGATCGACCGGTCGCCGGCGATGATCCCGACGTCATAGGAGGGATAGCCAAGCTCTTCGGCAATGCCGTTTGGCGTCGTGCTAAGTTCAAGGCCCGCCGGGCCGTTCACCCACTGAAACGGCTCCCACTCGCCGAATATGTCGACAAGTTCGGAGCCATGGTTAGGCGGCCCCATCATCACCACGCGCCCCAGGTTCTCGGGCCGGTGGTGGGTGAGCCAGAGCCGAGCGAGGATGCCCCCCATCGAATGCGTGACGAAATTGACCCGCCGCTCGCCGCAGGCCGCCACATCCTGGGCGACCCAGGTCTCCACCAGCTCTTCGATCGTGTAGTCGCGGGACGGATAGCCCGAGTTGACAACAAGATACCCAGCGCGTTCGAGCACAAGCTGCATCGGGGTCATCGAATATTCGCTGCGCGCAAGGCCATGCAGCAAGACAACGCAATCCGCCTCGGGGCTCGCCGCACGGACGGGCGCGGCAAGGCCGAGGGCGGCGAAAAGGATCAAAACACGGGCCAACATGCGCCTCAGATAACATCGAATTCTGAAACTGCCACGGCAGGCTTGAATGACCCCACGTCAGACGGCAGGTTGGCGCTTATGAACGTCAAGCCCCGCCCTCCCCGCCTGGCAGTCCGCGGCATCCTGATGCGCGAAGGGCGGCTCTTGCTGGTCAACGCCTGGAAGGGCAAGGATCACATCTGGTGTGCGCCAGGTGGCGGGGTCGAACCTCACAGCAGCCTGCCCGACAATCTCGCCCGCGAGTTCCACGAGGAAACCGGCATGACGGTGCGGGTCGGCCCGCCCTGCCTTGTCAACGAGTTCCATGATCCCGACAGCGATTTTCATCAGGTCGACGTCTATTTCCGTTGCACCCTGATCGCGGGAGACCCCGACGGCGCTTGGACAGACCCCGAGGGGATCGTCTCGATGCGCCGCTGGGTCACGCGCGAAGAGATGGCGGCGCTGACGGTCAAGCCAGACAGTTTGGCCGCCGTGGCGTGGAAAGATCCGGGCGCGCCCGCTTATGACCCGCTGGAGCCGATCCTGCGATGATCCGAACCCTTGATCCCGTCGCCGATTGGGCCGCCGTCTGGTCGTTCTGGGACAGCTGCCGCGACTTCTCGGAGATGGAGCGCGGGCTGACCGATCACGAGCGGCAGACCGAGGGCTTTTTCCACGACGCCCCGCCGAATGCTGATCCCGCCAAACAGATGCGGCTTGGCGTCTTTGATGGGGAACGCCTCATCGGGGTCGCAAGCGTCGATTTCGGCTTCCCCGAAGCGTCCGACGGCTACATCGGCCTTATGGCCTTTGCCGAGGATGTGCGCGGCGGCGGGTTGGGCCCAAAGCTCCTTGTCCACATCGAAGCGGAAAGCCGCAAGCGGGGCGCTGTCAGGCTTTTTGTCGGGGTTCTGATTGCCAATGTGAAGGGCCGCGCCTTTTGGGAGCGCGAGGGTTTTGCCGCCGCCCTGCCACCGCGCGAGATCACCATCGGCGCCAAGACCCAGCTTGCCCAGAGGTTGGCAAAAAAGCTGCGCTAACGCCCGGACATCAGCGACAGGGCAATGCCCCCCAACACGAGTGCGCCGGCAATGATCAATCTTGCCCCGACCGGCTCTGCCAGGACAACCGCCCCGCCCAGCGCGGCAATGACCGGCGCGCTGAGTTGCGCCACTGCCGCGCGCGTGGCGCCAAGGGAGGGCAGGATCGCATACCAGAGGGCATAGCCAAGCCCGCTTGTCACCGCGCCGGAAAGAATGGCAAGGGCGGTTCCCGAGGCCGGCATCTCGAAAGGCGCGACAAAAAGAAGGAGCGCGACGATGGGCACGGACACAACGAAATTGGCGGCGGTAAGGGCCAGCGGGTCTTTGGCCCCGCGTCCCTTGAAGGAATAGACCCCCCAACCGAAGGCCGCAGCGGCCATGAACGCGATCTGGAGGCCCGGATAGTCGGCCACGCCACGAGGCCAGACGAGATAGGCCAGACCCGCCAGTGAAACCCCAGCACCGATCCAGCGCTTTGCCGGGATAGCCTCGCCTCCGATCAGCGCGCCACCAAACATGGTCAGCTGCACACCACCAAAGAGGATGAGCGCGCCGATCCCGGCATCGAGCCGGCCATAGGCCAGCGAGAACCCGACAAGATAGAGCGAAAGCGCCCCCGCCCCGATCAGGCGGCCAGACCAATCCGCAAGCGGCAGACGCCCCCCACGAAGAGCAACCAGCGCCCACAGCACGATGGCCCCCGAAAGTGTCCGCACGATCGCAAAGCTTTCGGGCGGCATCCCGTACGGCCCGACAGCCATCCGGTTGAGCACCGAATTGGCGGCGAAGGCCGTCATAGTCAGGGCGGTCAGAAGAAAGAGGCGCATGGGAAAGTGGTGCGCCCGAGGCGATTGCAAAGCAAGGATTTTCGCGGTCAGATCCCGTCGAATGACGGGGGATATAACAGGGCCTTCGCTGGTGCATCGTCGCCCGGCCCCGCCAAGAGAAGGTGATCGACGGGATAGCCCGAGACCAGTTTTGCCGCCCGCGCGGCCTTGAACCCAGCCTTCCGGTAAAAGGGCACGGCCCCCAGAACGACAATCATCGTCCGGCTGAGCCGCGCCCATTCGGCGGCCATGCCGACCATGCGCCGCCCGATCCCGCGACCCTGCCAATCGGGGTCAATCGCCACTGGCGCAAGCGCCAGCCAGCCCTTCGGCTCGACCATCTTCGACAGAGCATAATAGCCGACGATCCCCGCCTCGCCCGGTACCACCATCTCGCCTGCGATCTGCCGCGATTTGCGCAGGCTGCGGACCAGCCGCGCCTCGTCAGAGCCCTTGAAGGCCCGCTGCAAGAGCCGCTCGACGACAGCCTCTTCACCGGGGTTCATCGGTCGTTGGAAGCTTGGCGGCATTGTGTCTCCCTGGGCTGGGTCTGTTGCCAGCGTTGGCCGACATATTTGGCACAAAGCTGTAGTTGAGCTAGCCTCGTCAGATCAACTACCGGAGGCTCAAAATGAATCTGGTGTTCGGACTTTCAGTCGATCAACACATCAAGTCGTCCCAAGAGTTGCGGCAAGTCGAGCAAATGCCGTCAGATTGGGTCGCCCACAAGGTTATCGATCACATAGATGATCTGTCGGAAAGGTTCATCGCGGCGTCATCGCTCGTCGTCATGTCGTCAAGCAGGCCAGATGGCATTCACGACGTGACGCCGAGGGGCGACCCGAGTGGGTTTGTCAAAGTCCTGAACCCCAAACTCCTCGCGATCCCAGACCGCCCCGGCAACAAGCGCATGGACACGTTTGAAAATGTCTTGGGCAATCCCAACCTCGGGCTGATCTTCATCATTCCCGGCCACCGCGACACGCTTCGCGTCAGCGGCAAGGCGGCGCTGGTCAAGGATGCCGCTTTGGGAGAGAGCCTTGCGATAAACGGACGCCCGTCTGAACTGGTCTTGCTCATGCAGGTGGAAAGGGTTCTGTGCCACTGCCCCAAAGCATTTATCCGAGGCAAAGTTTGGGAAAAGGCCGATTGGCCCGACACCTCGAACGTGCCATCGCTGGCGGAAATGATGAAAGCACACGGGGAGCTCGCCCATGAACTCAAGCAGTTGGAAGAGGGCGTCAAAGATGATCGGGAGACCAACCTCTACTAGCTCTCCAAAGCGCCACTCGCCTGTTTCGCTGTCAACTTCAGGATCGCTCCCCGACGGTTTGTGACACCACGCTTGGCGAAGATCGAGCTCGCAAAGAAAAGGGCCGCCCAAGAGGCGGCCCTTTCCCGATCACTTTGATCTGACAGCTTACATCATGCCGCCCATGCCGCCCATGTCGGGCATACCGCCACCGGCACCCGCGCCTTCTTTGGCGGGCTTGTCGGCGATCATGGCTTCGGTGGTGATGAGAAGACCGGCAACCGAAGCTGCGTCTTCCAGAGCGGTCCGGACAACCTTGGCCGGGTCGATCACGCCAAACTTGAACATGTCGCCATATTCTTCGGTCTGGGCGTTGAAGCCGAACTTGACGTCGCTCGATTCGCGAACCTTGCCGGCAACCACGGCACCGTCGACACCGGCGTTCTGCGCGATCTGGCGCAGCGGTGCTTCCAGAGCGCGGCGGACGATGGCGATGCCGGCGTCCTGATCGCTGTTGAAGCCTTTCAGACCCTCAAGGGTCTTGCCGGCCTGAACGAGGGCAACACCGCCGCCAACGACGATACCTTCCTGAACCGCAGCGCGGGTGGCGTTGAGCGCGTCATCGACGCGGTCCTTGCGCTCTTTCACTTCGATCTCGGTCATACCGCCGACCTTGATCACGGCAACACCGCCGGCCAGCTTGGCCACGCGCTCTTGCAGCTTTTCACGGTCATAGTCCGACGAGGTCTCTTCGATCTGGGCGCGGATCTGGGCCACGCGGGCTTCGATCTCGGCCTTTTCTCCGCCGCCGTCGACGATGGTCGTGGCGTCTTTGGTGATGGTGATGCGCTTGGCGCGGCCAAGCATGTCAACGGTCACGTTCTCGAGCTTCATACCAAGATCTTCCGAGATCACCTGGCCGCCGGTCAGGATCGCGATGTCTTGCAGCATGGCCTTGCGGCGATCGCCGAAGCCCGGAGCCTTGACGGCAGCAATCTTGAGGCCGCCACGCAGCTTGTTGACGACGAGCGTGGCGAGAGCTTCGCCTTCGACGTCTTCCGAAATGATCAGCAGCGGCTTTTGCGATTGGATGACCGATTCGAGCAGCGGAACCATCGGCTGGAGCGACGACAGCTTCTTCTCGTGCAGAAGGACCATGCAGTCCTCGAGATCGGCGGTCATCTTGTCAGCGTTGGTGACGAAGTAGGGCGAAAGGTAACCACGGTCGAACTGCATGCCTTCGACGACGTCGGTCTCGGTCTCGAGGCCCTTGTTCTCTTCGACGGTGATGACGCCCTCGTTGCCGACTTTCTGCATGGCATCGGCGATCTGACGGCCGATTTCGGCTTCGCCGTTGGCGGAGATGGTGCCAACCTGAGCGACTTCGGCGCTGTCGCTGACCGGGCGGGCGGCGGCTTTGATCGCCTCGACAACCTTGGCGGTCGCCAGGTCGATGCCGCGCTTGAGGTCCATCGGGTTCATGCCGGCGGCAACCGACTTGAGGCCTTCTTGCACGATGGCCTGGGCCAGAACGGTCGCGGTGGTGGTGCCGTCGCCGGCTTCATCATTGGTGCGGCTGGCGACTTCTTTCACCATCTGCGCGCCCATGTTCTCGAACTTGTCTTCGAGCTCGATTTCCTTGGCGACGGTCACACCGTCTTTGGTGATGCGCGGAGCACCGAAGGATTTGTCGATGACCACGTTGCGGCCTTTGGGGCCGAGGGTCACCTTCACCGCGTTGGCAAGGATGTTGACACCCTTGAGCATACGGTTACGGGCATCGGTATCGAACTTGACGTCCTTGGCAGCCATAGCTGTTTTCCTCGTCTAACTTGTTGGTTGCGAAAGCGTGAAACGTTCTCAGGCGATAATGCCGAGAATGTCGCTTTCCTTCATGATCAGCAGTTCTTCGCCGTCGACGGTAACCTCGGTGCCCGACCATTTGCCGAACAGCACGCGGTCGCCGGCCTTGACGGCCATCGCGATCAGCTCGCCCGAATCCTTGCGGGCGCCTTCACCGCAGGCGACGATTTCGCCTTCTGCGGGCTTTTCCTTGGCGCTATCGGGGATGATCAGACCGCCCTTGGTTTTTTCGTCGCCTTGCACACGACGGACCAGAACGCGGTCATGCAGCGGTTTGAAAGCCATGCTTGCAGCTCCTAACTGTCTTTCGTTGTCTCGATTGCCCCTCCCTGGGGGCCGTTAGCACTCACCTCGCGCGAGTGCTAACGGCGAAGAGTTAGGGGAGGCCCTTGGGTGAGTCAAGGCAAAGCAGGCAAAAAAGTCACGACTGACGCGCACGAAGGCAAGCTTTCGTCATTTTTGTTTTGGGAATTTGAAAAGAGCGTCTAAACGGCACCCCACAAACTGCGCCCCCGGCGCCCTGATAGGAGGCTGACATGATGAAAGGAACCCTCTTCGCGACCTGCTAGCGCAGCGTCCCAGCCCTTTGTCGCGGCCACGTGCCGCTTCGTCCCTTCGATCAGGAAAAATCCAATGCATCCCCCGCTGTTCGTGGTCGATCACCGTATCGGCCCCGATCCCGCCCCTGCCGGTTTGCGGCATCGGGATCGGCCCTTCATCCGCCGCAGCCAGCCGGAAGCCCTGCGCTTCGCGGCTTCGCGGCACGACGCGCCCTCCGGCCCCGCCGCGGCGCATATCCCGGCTGTGCCTTCGCCCGAGGTGCGCAAGGCCCAGCTTGTCGCCCTGGCCAACGATCCGCGTTTCTAGGCGCGTACAGCGCCGCGCCCTGCCGGACTTCGGTTGCGGCTTGGCAAGATGTTGATGCGCGCCGGCTGGTGGCTCATGCGCGCCAGCCCCGGAAAAAGGCCGCAGGCGGGATGATCCGCCCGCGGCAATTAACGCCAGCGCCCCTCGTGACAAGGCCGCCAACCCTTTCTATAAGGCGCGCAAACTTGCTCTCCCCAAGGAAAATGGAATGACAACGCTTGTTTTCGGCCACAAGGCCCCCGACACCGACTCGACCGGCGCCCCGCTTGTCTGGGCCTGGTATCTCAACCACAACGGTACCGCCGCCGAAGCCCGTCTTCTGGGCACCCCCAACACCGAGGCAGCTTTCGTTGCCCGGCGCTGGGGCTTTGACCTGCCGCCGGTCATCGCGGATGTGGCCGACGGCCAGCCCTGCGTCGTGGTCGACACCAACAACCCCGCCGAGCTTCCGGCCAATATCAACAACGCCGATATCCTGGCGATCATCGACCACCACAAGTTGGTCGGCGGCCTTGAAACCAAGGGTCCGATCGACATCACCATCCGCCCGCTGGCCTGCACCGTGACCGTCATGCATGGCCTGATGGGCGCCGACGCCGACGCTATGCCGGATGCGATCAAGGGCCTGATGCTGTCGTGCATCCTGTCGGATACGCTCGAATTCCGCTCGCCCACCACCACCCCGACCGACAAGGCGCTGGCCGAAAGCCTCGCCGCAGATCTCGGCGTTTCGATCCCCGCATTTGCGTCCGAGATGTTCGAGGCCAAATCCGATGTGTCGGCCTTTTCGGACGCCGAGCTTTTGCGGATGGACTCGAAGGAATACACCGTCGGCGGCAAAGAGTTCCGCGTCTCGGTCCTCGAAACCACTGCGCCGAAGATCGTGCTTGATCGCAAGGACAGCCTGATGAAATCGATGGATACCGTCGCCGACGAAGACGGCGTCGATCAGGTCCTTCTCTTCGTCGTGGATATCCTCAAGGAAGAGGCGACCCTGCTTGTGCCAAACGATCTGGTGAAGACGGTCGCCGAGAAGAGCTTTGGCGCGACCGTCACCGGCGACACCGTGGTTCTGCCTGGCATCATGAGCCGCAAGAAGCAGATCATCCCGAACCTCAAGGTCTGACGGGCGCTATTCGAAGCGGGGCGCTGCGGCGCCCCTTTTCATTTTCTGATTTCCCCTTGCCGAAAAGTTCCCAATGACCCAGATCATCCAGTCATTTTCCGACATCAGTGCCAATTACGATGTTGCCTATGTCGATCTTTGGGGTTGTGTGCACAACGGCATCACAGCCTTCCCCGCGGCGATCGCAGCCCTGCAGGCGTTCCGCGCCCAGGGAGGCAAGGTGATCCTGGTGACCAACGCCCCGCGGGGCCGCGCCCATGTGGAGCGGCAAATCAGCGGGATGGGCGTGCCCAACGACGCATGGGACGCCATTGCGACGAGCGGCGACAGCGCCCGCGCGGCGATGTTTATGGGGGCGATTGGCGAGAAGGTCTGGTTCATGGGCGAGCCGCACGACCTGCCGTTCTTCGAACCCATGCGCCTCATAGAAAACCCGGCCAATATTCAGCGGGTCGCATTGGAAGAGGCCGAGGGCATCGTCTGCTGCGGCCCGTTCGATCCTTTCGCCGATCCGGCCTCGGTCCGCCCCCAGCTTCTTTACGCCAAGCAAAAGGGGATGAAGCTTCTTTGCGCCAATCCCGACATCGTCGTCGATCGTGGCGACGCCCGTGAATGGTGCGCCGGTGCCATTGCGGCGCTCTATAGCGAGATGGGGGGCGAGAGCCTCTATTTCGGCAAGCCGCACCCGCCGATCTATGATCTGGCCGCGCGGCGGCTCGCGGCCTTGCCCGATGCACCAGCCGATCCGCGCATTATCGCCATCGGCGATGGGATCCGCACCGACGTTCTCGGCGCGATGGGCGAGGGAATCGATTCCCTCTTCATCACCGGCGGCCTCGCCGCTTCGGAAACCAAAACCACCGAACAGCCCGATCCAGAGGCCCTAACCGCCTATCTGGACAGAGAAAAAACAACGGCCTCCTACGCGATCGGTTTCCTTCGCTAAAGTTTTCGGGGTTGATATTTCTGCAACTGCAAAGTAATTATGTTACAAATTGACCGCTCAGGTCGATTGTTTATTGCTTGCGGAGTGCCAGATGCTCGATAACGCCCCTCGCGGAACGATCTGCATCGAAGACATCGAAATCGGCATGACCCGGTCGCTCCTCAAGGAGGTTACCGACCGGGATATCGAGCTATTCGCAGAGGTTTCGACCGACCGCAATCCCGTCCACCTCGATGAGGTTTACGCACAGGATACGATCTTTGCCGGCCGCATTGCCCACGGGATGCTGACTGCCGGCCTTGTCTCGGCGGTGATTGGCGAGCAGTTGCCGGGCCACGGCACCGTCTATCTCGGTCAGACGCTCAAATTCCTTGGCCCTGTCCGCCCCGGCGACGTGGTTCTGGCCGAGGTCGAAGTCACCGGCATCGACCATTCCAAGCGCCGCGTGACGATGGATACGCGCTGTCTGGTCAACGGCAAGAAGGTCTTGATCGGCGAGGCCACGGTATTGGCGCCGAGCCGCAAGTTCGACTGATCTTGCGCCGCCGCGCGGGGGCGGCTACCCAAGGCCCCATGCGCATCATCCGCGATACCCTTTTCCTTGATCCCACCGACCGGGGCGCCGCCGCGGCGATCGGCAATTTCGACGGGGTTCACCTTGGCCATCAGGCGGTGATCGACATCGCCCGCACCGAGGCCGCGCGCCTTGGCGTGCCGCTGGGCGTGATGACCTTCGAGCCGCACCCGCGCCAGTTTTTCGCGCCCGATGCCCCCGCCTTCCGCCTGATGAGCGCAGAGACACGGGCGCACCGGATGGCCAAGCTCGGCATCGAGAAGCTTTACGAAGTGCCCTTCAACGCGGGTCTTGCCGCGCTATCGCCCCGAGAATTTGCCGAAACGGTGATCCATCAGCGCCTTGGCCTCGCGCATATCGTGATCGGCGCCGATTTCCGGTTTGGCAAGGGCCGCGCCGGTTCGGCCACCGACCTTGTGGCCTTCGGCGCCGAGCTGGGCTTTGGCGTGACCGTGACCGAGCTGGTCGAATTGGCGCAAGGCGAAGTCTCGTCCACCGCGATCCGGAACGCCCTTACCGGGGGCCGGCCGCGCGATGCGGCGGCGATGCTCGGCCATTGGCACAGGACCGACGGCGAGGTGATCCGCGGCGATCAGCGCGGGCGGGATCTTGGATACCCCACGGCCAATATCTCGATCGAGGGGCTGCATCCGCCGCGGCATGGCGTCTATGCGGTCAAGGTTGACGTGCTGACCGGCCCGCATGAGGGGACGTATGACGGCGCGGCTGCCATCGGTGTGCGCCCCACCTTCGGCTTCAATCATCCCAATTGCGAAACCTTCCTCTTTGATTTCAAAGGCGATCTCTACGGGGCCGATATCTCGGTGGCGCTGGTCGACTACCTGCGCCCCGAAGAGAAATTCGACAGCCTCGATGCCCTGATCACCCAGATGGGCGCCGATTGCGATCAGGCGCGCAGGATTTTGGCCGATGTCTGACGGGATTTCGCGCGGCGGGCTGCGGCCCCGGTTTTGGGAAACCGTGCCTATGGACCGGATGAACCGCGCCGAATGGGAGGCGCTGTGCGATGGGTGCGGCAAATGCTGCCTCAACAAGCTCGAGGATGAGGATACCGGCGAAGTTGCCCTCACCCGCGTTGCCTGCCGGCTTCTCGACGATGAAAGCTGCCTGTGCAGCCAATATCCGATCCGGCATCAATTCGTGCCCGAGTGCATCGTTTTGACCCCAAAGACCCTGCGCGACAATCTCTATTGGCTGCCCCAGACCTGCGCCTATCGGCTGGTCGTCGAGGGGCGCCCGCTTTACCCGTGGCACCCGCTGATCTCTGGCGATCCCGAAACCGTCCACGCGGCGGGTGTTTCGGTGCGGGGCCTGACCATTCCGGAATTCGAGGTCGGCGAGGACGACTGGGAAGACCACATCATCGAGGAGCCATTTTGAATGTTTTTCGCGTCCGATAATTCCGGCCCTGTGCATCCCGCGATCCTTGAGCGCCTGAGCCGCGTCAACGCGGGCTATGCGATGGGCTATGGCAACGACCCATATAGCGCGTCAGTCAACGACAAGATTCGAGACGCCTTTGAAGCGCCTGAGGCGGCGGTCTATCTTGTGCCGACCGGCACGGCGGCCAATTCGCTGATCCTCGCCACTATGACCAAACCGTGGGAGACCGTCTTTTGCACAACGATGGCGCATATAAACTGCGACGAATGCAATGCGCCCGAATTTTACATGGGCGGCGCCAAGCTGACGCTTGTCGAGGCGCCGGATGCCAAGATGACCCCGGAAACCCTGCGTGCCTCGCTTGAGGCCGAAGGCAACCGCGGCGTCCACGGGCCACAGCGCGGGCCGGTGTCGATCACCACGGTAACAGAGCGCGGCACGATCTATTCGCTGGAGGAAATTCGCGCGATCTCGGCCGTAACCAAGGAATATGGGCTGAAGCTGCATCTCGATGGCGCGCGTTTTGCCAATGCGATTGTCGCGCTCGGCCTGACCCCTGCCGAAATGTCGTGGAAGGCGGGCGTCGACGCGGTCAGCTTTGGCGGCACCAAGAACGGCTGCATGGGCGTGGAGGCCTGCGTGATTTTCGATCCCGCCCTCGCTTGGGAATTCGAACTGCGCCGCAAACGCGCCGCGCATCTCTTCTCCAAGCACCGCTTCCTTGCCGCGCAGATGGACGCCTATCTTGACGGCGGCCTCTGGACCACCCTAGCCCGCGCCGCCAATGCCGCGACAGGGCGGCTCGTCGACGGGTTGAAAGGACGCAACGACATCCGCTTCGCCTTTGAGCCCCAGGCCAACATGATCTTTTTTCAGGCGCCCCGCGCGCTGCACCAGCGGTTGCTGGGCGCCGGTGCGGTCTATTATGTCGAGGATGGCGATGTGAACGCGGGCGATCCTGCCGGTATCCTGACCGGCCGCCTTGTCTGCGACTGGTCGATGACCAGCGAGGCAATCGACCGGTTTCTGGCGCTTCTGGCGGGCTAGGCTGGTGGCGCGCCGCCCCGCTCAGATGGCTCCGGCCAGGTGCAGATCCAGATCGTCCAGCCGGTCCTGCCCCCAGAACCGCTCGTCGGTCTCGGTGATGTAGAAGGGCGCGCCAAAGACGCCGCGGGCGATGGCTTCTTCGAGGTTGGCCTCATAAACGCCGGCGGCGGTGAAAAGGCCCCTGTCGGCCACGCCTGTGTCATATCCCGCGCTCACAAGGCAATCGCGGATCACCGCATCTTGGGAAATATCCTTGTCCTCGGCCCAGCAGGCGCGGAGGATCGCGTGGGCAAGCTTGCCCAGATCGCCGCCGCCCTCATTCTGCGCGGCAATGATCGCATAGGCCGCCGGCGCACCATTGACCGGCCAGAATGCGGGCTTTAGGGTGATGGGCATTGCCGCCTTCGCCGCTTGCCGGCGCATCTCTTGCAGCCGGTAGGCAAGCCGGTTTGGATGCCGGTCCTTCATCGGCGTGCCGCCGGTGCGGGCAAAAACCGCGCCGATATCGAGGGGCTTGTAGGTTATGATCGCCCCGTGCCTGGCGGCGATTTCCTCAAGCCGCTGGCCGGCAAGATAGGTGAACGGCGAAACGGTCGAGAAGAAGTAATCGATATGCGGCATTTCTGCACCCCAATCCGGCTGAACGAGTTTCTCAAACGGTAGTGCTGTGCTAGGCGGTGTCAACGCCACGAATCGCGTTTGTTAGACCTGCCAGTCTGGGGATCAATCTAATGCCTACGATGACCGAGCCCAAGCTCATTTCCGGCAATGCCAACCAAACCCTCGCCAAGGCCGTTGCCCGCCGGATGTCGATGCATCGGGGAATGAACGTCGGGCTGGTCGATGCGCGGGTCGAGCGGTTCAACGACCAGGAGATCTTTGTCGAGGTCTACGAGAATGTCCGCGGCGAGGATATGTTCATCATCCAGCCGACCTCGAATCCCGCCAACGACAACCTGATGGAGCTCTTGATCATCGCCGACGCGCTGCGCCGGTCGTCGGCCTCGCGCATTACCGCCGTGATCCCCTATTTCGGCTATGCCCGTCAGGACCGCCGCACCAAGGCCCGCACGCCCATCACAGCCAAGCTTGTCGCCAACATGATCGCCGAGGCGGGCATCGAGCGGGTTCTGACCCTCGATCTGCACGCCGCCCAGATCCAGGGTTTTTTCGATATCCCGGTGGACAACCTCTACGCCTCGCCAATCTTTGCGCTCGACATCAAGCACCACTTCAAGGGTGGCCTTCAGGATGTGATGGTGGTTTCGCCCGACGTGGGCGGCGTGGCCCGCGCCCGCGAGCTGGCCAAGCGGATCAATGCGCCGCTGGCCATCGTTGACAAGCGCCGCGAAAAGCCCGGAGAAATTGCCGAAATGACCGTGATCGGCAACGTGGCCGGCAAGAAGTGTATCATCGTCGATGACATCTGCGATACCGCCGGCACTCTGGCCAAGGCCGCCGAGGTCTTGATGAACCACGGTGCGACCGAAGTGCATGCCTATATCACGCACGGCGTCTTGTCTGGCCCGGCCGTCGAGAGGATCACCAATTCGGTGATGAAATCGCTGGTGATCACCGACTCGATCGAGGCCAGCGAGGAGGTGAAGAATTGCGCCAACATCCGCATCGTTCCGACCGCGCCGATGTTTGCTCAGGCCATCCTGAATATCTGGAACGGAACCTCGGTCTCCTCGCTGTTCGAACACGAGACCCTCGCGCCGATCTATGAGGGAATGTATTCCGCCTAATCGACCTGCCAGTTGTCGGGATGGCTTGTCGCCCCGATGGCTTGCCAACCAACCCTGACCCGCGCGATGCGCGTGTCGCCCCATGTGCGGAATACTGCGGCAAAGCCTTGCTCGTTCACCGCCTCGGCCTGAACGTCCATCCGCACATTTCCTTGGTTCGAGATGTCGACCATCGTCAGCCAGGCCCGGACCGAAGGCGGCGCGCCAAAGGGCGCCTTGAAAACCACCTGCTGGCGCGCCTCGCGGGGGCCCGTGCCGGTCCACATCGGCCCGTCGTGTTCATAGTCTGAAAAGAGGACGATCCCGCCATCCTCGATCCCGAGAGGGCCGGAAATGCCCAGGCGCATCAGGCGGTCTCCTTACGCAGGCTGATCTGCCGCAGACGCGGAACCAGCGGCAAGACCAGAATGGTCAGGGCAAGGCCAAAAAGATAGGGGGCGCCGGGGAGGTAAATTGGCGCATCTTCGCTGGCAAAGGTCTGGAAGATCGACGTCACGATGAGCGGCGCGACAACCGCGGTGATCGCGCCCATGCTGGCGATCTTCATCGGCAAGATTGGCCGACATGGCCGTGGCCAGGGGCGCTGTCATATCGCCCAGGCAGGCCGGGATCAGGATCGCGAAAACCATCCATCCGGCATTGGCAAAACCATAGCCAAGGAGTGCTACGCAGCAGCAGACGAGCGCGAGCCAAAGAGTCCGATAATCTCCAAGCCTCTTGACGAGAAAGCCCAAGACAAGGCTCTGGCTCAGCGCCGCGCCAACCCCATAAGCCGCCAGCGAAAGCCCGATCATCGCGGCACTCCAGCCAAAGACCTCGCGCAGCCAGAACGACCAGACGGTCGGATAGACCATCGTCGCAAAGTGAAAGACGAAAAGGATCACAAGCGGCACGGCGATGCCTGGAAGGCGGATGGCGTCGAAGATCACGCCAAACGGGTTAAAATCCCGGCGCGTCATCTTGCGCCGCCGTTCGGGCGGCAGGCTCTCGGGAAGAACGAAGATCCCGAATAGGACGTTGATCGCCGAAAGAGCCGCCGCGCACTAGAACGGCGCTGAGGCTGACCGATGTCAGAAGGCAGCCCAGGGCCGGGCCGATCACGAAACCAACCCCGAAGGTTGCCCCGACCAGTCCGAACTTGGCCGATCGATCTTTGGCGGACGAGATATCCGACAGATAGGCCATCGCCGTCACATAGCTGGCTCCGGCGACCCCCGTGAGCATCCGGCCGACAAGCAGGAGCGCAAAGCTGTCGGCCAGCGCCATCAGGATATAGTCGACAACCAACGCCGCGAGCGAGGCGATGAGGACGGGCCTGCGACCAAAGCTGTCAGACAGGCCGCCGATCACCGGCGAGCCGAAGAATTGCATTGCCGCGTAGGCGGCCACCAAGATGCCGCCGAGAAAAGCTCCGTCCGCCACCGAGTTGGCGCCGACGTGGTCCATGAGATCGGGCATCATGGGAAAGATCAGGCCGATCCCGATCGCGTCGATCAGGATCGTGGCGAGAATGAAAACCTGAGTGCCGCTGAACGTCATACAAACACCTTTGGGCAGACAATCGGTCGAACCGGCGTGAGGTTCAACAACGAAAAAGGCCCCGCGATTTCGCGGGGCCTTTCAATTCCGATCAGGCCGGATCAGCGGGCAGCGAAGCCGAGCTGTTCGCCCACGGCCACCATATCGGCAACCGTCTTGGCCGCGGCGTCGGTCGCGTCCGAGGCGGCGCTGCCTTGCGCGGCGCGGGCCGCTGCGAGCATCTCGTCATAGACCGCCTGAGTGACCTCGGCGCGCGGCAGGGCCTGTTCAGCCAGAACCGATACGCCGCTGGCGGTCACTTCTGCGAAACCGCCCGAAACCACATAGTCGTCCGAGCCGCCGCCATGCACGACCCGAAGAACGCCGGGGCGCAAGGTGGTGATCATCGGCGCATGATCGGCCATGGCCGTCATATCGCCATCGGCGCCGGGGATCTGGACCTCGCGGGCCACGACGGAGGCAAGCCTCCGCTCGGGGCTCACGAGATCGAATTGCAGCGTATCTGCCATGTTGCCTCCTTAGGCCGCAGCAGCGGCAAGACGCTCGGCTTTTGCGATCACTTCGTCGATGCCGCCAACCATGTAGAAGGCAGCTTCCGGCAGGTGGTCGTATTCGCCGGCCACGACGGCCTTGAACGACGAGATGGTGACATCAAGCGGAACCTGCACACCATCAGAGCCGGTGAAGACCTTCGCCACGTCGAACGGCTGCGAAAGGAAACGCTGAATCTTGCGGGCGCGAGCCACGGTCAGCTTGTCCTCTTCCGACAGTTCGTCCATGCCGAGAATGGCGATGATGTCCTGCAGCGACTTGTAGCGCTGGAGGATGATCTGCACCGAACGGGCGACCTCGTAGTGCTCGGTGCCGACAATCGCCGGATCCATCAGACGCGAGGTCGAGTCGAGCGGGTCCACAGCAGGATAGATGCCGAGTTCCGAGATCGCGCGGCTCAGAACGGTGGTGGCGTCGAGGTGCGCGAACGAGGTTGCCGGAGCTGGGTCGGTAAGGTCGTCGGCGGGAACGTAGATGGCCTGAACCGAGGTGATCGAACCGGCCTTGGTCGAGGTGATGCGTTCCTGCAGAGCGCCCATGTCGGTTGCCAGTGTCGGCTGATAGCCCACGGCCGAAGGAATACGGCCAAGAAGCGCCGACACCTCGGAACCAGCCTGGGTGAAGCGGAAGATGTTGTCGACGAAGAACAGAACGTCGGTTCCCGACTGGTCGCGGAACTGTTCCGCAAGGGTCAGACCCGACAGGGCGACACGCATACGCGCTCCCGGCGGCTCGTTCATCTGGCCGTATACAAGGGCCACTTTGGATTTGGTCAGATCATCGGGGACGATAACGCCCGACTCGATCATCTCGTGATAAAGGTCGTTGCCCTCACGGGTCCGCTCGCCAACACCGGCGAACACGGAGTAGCCCGAGTGCACCTTTGCGATGTTGTTGATCAGTTCCATGATGAGAACGGTCTTGCCCACGCCGGCGCCGCCGAACAGGCCAATCTTGCCGCCCTTTGCGTAGGGGGCGAGCAGGTCCACGACCTTGATGCCGGTGACAAGGATTTCCGACTCGGTCGCCTGATCGGCAAACTCGGGGGCCGGCTGGTGAATGGCGCGGTGTTCCTTGGCTTTGACCGGGCCTTTTTCGTCAACCGGATCGCCGACGACGTTGAGGATGCGGCCGAGGGTGGCGTCACCGACCGGAACCGAGATCGGCGCGCCGGTGTCAGCAACTTCCTGCCCGCGAACGAGACCTTCTGTCGCGTCCATAGCAATGGTGCGGACGGTATTTTCGCCAAGGTGCTGGGCGACTTCGAGCACCAGCTTCTTGCCGTTGTTTTCGGTGTTCAGCGCGTTAAGAATCGCGGGCAGCTCGCCCTCGAACCGCACGTCCACGACGGCGCCGATGACCTGGGTCACTTTGCCTTTCGATTTAGCCATGGGATTTCTCCAGTTCCGTTAGAGCGCTTCCGCGCCCGAAATAATTTCAATCAGCTCGTTGGTGATGACAGCCTGACGCGAGCGGTTGAACTCGATGGTCAGCCCGTCGATCATGTCGCCGGCGTTGCGGGTTGCGTTGTCCATCGCGCTCATCCGCGCGCCCTGTTCGGACGCCGCGTTCTCGAGAAGCGCCGCAAAGATCTGCGTTGCGACACCGCGCGGCAGCAGGTCAGCCAGGATCGCCTCTTCGCTCGGCTCATAGTCATAGAGCATTGCGGCGCCTGCCTCGGCCTCTTCGAATTTGGCCGGGATGATCTGCTGTGCGGTCGGGATCTGCGAGATCACCGACTGGAAGCGGCTGAAGAAGATGGTGGCAACGTCATACTCGCCGGCATCGAAGCGGCCCAGAAGGTCGCGGGCGATGTCTTGCGCATTGGTGTAGCCAAGCTTGCGAACCGCCGACAGATCAACGTGCGCGACGACGTGGCTGGCCCAATCGCGGCGCAGCTGTTCGCGGCCCTTCTTGCCGACAGTGAGGATCTTGACGGTCTTGCCCGCCGCGATCAGCTCGGCCGCGCGGGTGCGCGCGAGCTTGACGATCGAGGAGTTGAAACCACCGCAGAGGCCGCGTTCCGCCGTCATGACCACCAGAAGGTGGACCTTGTCGGACCCGGTCCCCGACAGAAGCCGGGGGGCGGAATCCGATCCGCCGACAGAGGCGGCAAGCCCCGAAAGAACCGCGTTGAAGCGATCGGTATAGGGGCGGGCCTGCTCGGCCGCTTCCTGTGCCCGCCGCAGTTTCGCGGCGGCCACCATCTGCATGGCCTTGGTGATCTTGCGGGTCGATTTGACCGACGCGATCCGGTTTTTCAGGTCCTTCAGACTAGGCACTGCCTTGTCTCCTTATCCAAAGCCACGAAATCAGGCGAAATCCTTAGCGAATTCGTCGATAGCGGCCTTGAGCTTGGCCTCGGCGTCGCCCTTGATCTTGGGATCGTCCTTGGTCAGCCACTCGAGGATATCCGCGCGGTTGTTGCGCAGGTGCTTGAGCAGACCCGCCTCGAACCGGCCGACGTCCTTGACGGCAACCTTGTCGAGATAGCCGTTGGTGCCGGCGTAGATGACGCAGACGATTTCGGCGTTGGTCAGCGGCGAGTATTGCGGCTGCTTCATCAGCTCGGTCAGGCGCGCACCACGGTTCAGCAGCTGCTGGGTGGCGGCGTCGAGGTCGGAACCGAACTGGGCGAAGGCGGCCATCTCGCGATACTGGGCGAGCGACAGCTTGACCGGGCCGGCAACCGACTTCATCGAGTTGGTCTGGGCGGACGAGCCCACGCGAGACACCGACAGACCGGTGTTCACGGCCGGACGGATACCCTGATAGAAGAGTTCGGTCTCGAGGAAGATCTGGCCGTCGGTGATCGAGATCACGTTGGTCGGAATAAAGGCCGACACGTCGCCGCCCTGGGTTTCGATGACCGGAAGCGCGGTCAGCGAGCCCGAACCGTTGTCCTCGTTAAGCTTCGAGGAACGCTCCAGAAGGCGCGAGTGCAGGTAGAACACGTCGCCCGGATAGGCTTCACGTCCCGGCGGACGGCGCAGAAGCAGCGACATCTGACGATACGACACGGCCTGCTTGGAAAGGTCATCGTAGATGATGAGCGCGTGGCGGCCGTTGTCACGGAAGTGCTCGGCCATGGCGGTCGCGGCGTAGGGGGCAAGGAACTGCATCGGCGCCGGGTCGGACGCGGTCGCGGCCACGACGATCGTGTATTCCAGAGCGCCGTTTTCCTCGAGCTTTTTCACCAGCTGGGCAACGGTCGAACGCTTCTGGCCGACGGCGACGTAGACGCAGTAGAGCTTCTTGCTCTCGTCATCGCCGGCGGCTTCGTTGTAGGACTTCTGGTTCAGAATGGTGTCGAGCGCGATCGCGGTCTTGCCGGTCTGACGGTCGCCGATGATCAGCTCGCGCTGGCCACGGCCGATCGGGATCATCGCGTCAACCGACTTGAGGCCGGTCGCCATCGGCTCGTGAACCGATTTGCGGGGGATGATGCCCGGAGCCTTGCTGTCGGCGATGCGGCGGGTCTTGGTCTTGATCGGACCTTTGCCGTCGAGCGGGTTGCCGAGGCCATCCACAACGCGGCCAAGCAGCTCGTCGCCTGCGGGAACGTCCACGATGGCCTTGGTGCGCTTGACGGTGTCGCCTTCTTTGATGTCGCGGTCCGAACCGAAGATAACGCAACCGACGTTGTCGGTTTCGAGGTTCAGGGCCATCCCGCGGATACCGCCGGGGAATTCGACCATTTCACCGGCCTGGATGTTGTCCAGTCCGTAGACGCGGGCAATACCGTCACCGACCGATAGCACGCGTCCAACTTCGGCAACTTCGGCCTCTTGACCAAAGTTCTTGATCTGCCCTTTCAGGATCGCAGAAATTTCTGCAGCTTGGATCGCCATTATCCGACCTCTTTCATGGTGTTCTGGAGAGAGCTGAGCTTGGAGGCGATCGAGGTATCGATCATCTTCGAGCCCACCTTAACGACAAGACCGCCGATGAGGCTTTCATCCACGGTCGCATTGATCTTGATCGTCTTGCCGATCTGCGCATTGAGCGTCTTGGCAAGCTTGTCGGCCTGGGTCTTGGTCAGGGCCTTCGCGCTGACAACCTCGGCAGTCACTTCGCCCTTTTCCTCAGCGATACGGGCGCGCAGCGCCACGATCAGCTGGGGAAGAACTAACAGGCGGCGGTTTGACGCCATCAGGCCGAGCGTGTTGGTCACGGTCGACGAGAGTTTCATTTTCTTGGCAAGCGCCATCATGGCGTTTGCTTGATCTTCGCGGCTGTAGAGCGGCGAAGTGATCAACGCACGAAGATCCGCCGATCCTTCGATCGCGGCGTCCAGTGCATCGATGTCAGATTCAAGGGTCTTGAGACCCTTTTCCTCTTTCGCCAGTTCAAAAACGGCGGTGGCATAGCGCTTGGCGATGCCGGTTGAGATCGAAGCTGGTTCGGACACGTCCACCCTTCCGATGTGTTTGGCCCAGTCCTTTCGCCCGGCGACGGGTGGCGGAGGGCATACTTGGAGCCCTCGGGATATACCGAGGGCTAAAATCAGGGCGGATGTAGCAGAGCCTTTTGTGTGGGGCAACCGCCTAGCATCGCTTTCTCTGCGGCAATTAAGCATCGCCCAACCTTATAACACAGGCACTTGGGCAATGATCCCGCTAACAGGCCCAAATTATTTTTCCGGAAGGCCGCGAAAATCCCCCTACGGGGCGAATCCGGGGCGATTCTGGCCTAGCTTGCGCCGGGGCCCCTGTAGCTCGGTTTCGGCTCCGCCGCCCCAAGCCCCTCGAGCACCCGCATGGGCCTGCGGACGGCCTCGGTCAGGCCCGGGCGAAGGGGCGCGGCCACCTGTTTGGAAACCTCGACAAACAGAACGCCTCCTGCCGCAAAAACCGGCAGATGACGGCCGCCGGCCTCCAGAAGCCCGGCCATGCGCCGCCAGACCTTCCTGTAGGACGGCGGCTGATAGAGCGTCGACATCGCCCGTTCCGGTGCAAAGCCGTGTCGGCGCAACTGGGCTTCGAGCTGACCCAACGAATAGGGTCGACCATAGCCAAATGGCGTCTTGTCGGACCGCGACCAGATTCCGGCCCGGTTGGGGACGATGAAAACGGCCCGCCCGCCGGGGCCCAGAACGCGCCAGCATTCGTCGAGCACAGCCGACGGGTTCTCGGCCGTCTCCAGCCCGTGCATGAGAACAAGCTTGTCGACCGAGCCTGTGCGGATCGGCCAGACCGCCTCTTCGCACAGGACGCTGACATTCGGCATCCCTGCGGGCCATGGCATGACCCCCTGCGGCCCCGGCATCAGGCCGATGACCCGCCGCGCCTCGGTCAGGTAGGGCCGCAAGAGCGGCACCGCAAAGCCATAGCCGACCACGCATTGCGCCTTGGCCTCGGGCCAGATCGCCAGAAGCTGATCGCGGATGACCTTTTGCGCCGCCCGTCCAAGCGGGCTGCGGTAGTAGAAGTTGCGCAGGTCCAGCACGTCGAGGTGCATTGCAGGCAGGGGTCCTTTCCGTCAGGCTGGCCACAGAATAACAAGCGATTGCGACATTACCATGCCTCTCGAACTCGTCACCCTGCCCTGTCTTGCCGATAACTACGCCTATCTTCTGCACAACGCCGTGACGGGCCAAACCGCCCTTGTCGATGCGCCTGAGGATTTCCCGATCCAGCGGGCGCTGGAAGAGCGCGGCTGGAGGCTCGATCTGATCCTTCTGACCCACCACCACTGGGATCATATTGACGGGGTCGAGCCTTTGCGCGCGGCCTATGGCGCGAAGGTGATCGGCGCCGCAGCGGATGCGCACCGCCTGCCAAAGCTTGATCTGGCGGTCAAAGAGGGCGACGTGATCGAGGTGTTGGGCGAGCCGGCCCATGTCATCGACGTCTCCGGCCATACGGTCGGCCATATCGCCTTCTACATGCCTGACGCGGGCCTGGTTTTCACGGCCGACAGCCTCATGGCGCTGGGCTGCGGGCGGCTTTTCGAAGGCACGCCCGCGCAGATGTGGCAAAGCCTTCTCAAGCTGCGCGCCCTCCCGCCCGAGACGGTGGTCTGCTCCGGCCATGAATACTCCGCCGGCAATGCCCGCTTTGCCCTGACCATCGAGCCCGGCAATGCCGCGCTTCGGGCGCGTGCCGAAGAGATCGCGGCGCAACGGGGGCGCGGCGAGGCGACTGTGCCCTCGCGCCTGTCCGAAGAGATTGCCACCAACCCCTTCCTCAGGGCCGATCTGCCCGAGGTCAAGGCGGCCGTTGGACTGCAAGGCGCGGAAGATGCGGCGGTTTTCGCTCATATCCGTGCGCGGAAAGACAAATTCTGAAAGGATGAGGCGGAAAAACTGCCCATTTCATCGCAAATGTGATCGCTGTGGCAAAATTAGTCCTTGAAGGTTCCGAGATAAAACCAAACCTTAAGACCTAGAAGGCCACGGTCAGGACGGGCCATCGGACCCCCTGCCCCCAACTGAGAGGAGCACGGAAAGTGCCGTCTTTTTCTAAAACGCTCGAGCAGTCGATCCACGCCGCGCTGGCACTTGCCAATGCGCGCCATCACGAACTTGCAACGCTGGAGCATCTCCTCCTCGCCTTGATCGACGAGCCGGACGCGGCGCAAGTGATGAAGGCATGTTCGGTCGATCTTGATGAGTTGCGGGCCACTCTGGAAGAATTCGTCGACGACGATCTCAGCACCTTGATCACCGATGTCGAAGGCTCTGAGGCCGTGCCGACCGCCGCCTTCCAGCGGGTGATCCAGCGCGCCGCCATCCATGTTCAGTCTTCGGGCCGCAACGAGGTCACCGGCGCGAACGTGCTGGTTGCAATCTTTGCCGAGCGCGAGTCGAACGCCGCCTTCTTCCTGCAAGAGCAGGACATGACCCGCTATGACGCGGTGAACTTCATCGCCCATGGGGTGGCCAAGGATCCCGCCTATGGCGAGACCCGCCCGGTCACCGGCGCCAGCGAGCGCACGGACCAAGCCGCCGATGCCGCGCCTGCCGAGGAAAAGGAAAGCGCGCTCAAGAAATACTGCGTCGATCTCAACGCCAAATCGAAGAAGGGCGACGTCGATCCGCTGATTGGCCGCGAACATGAGGTCGAGCGCTGCATTCAGGTTCTGTGCCGCCGCAGAAAGAACAACCCCCTGCTCGTCGGCGATCCCGGCGTTGGCAAGACAGCTATCGCCGAGGGTCTGGCCCACAAGATTGTCAACCACGACGTGCCGGATGTCTTGTCGAAAACCACGATCTACTCGCTCGACTTGGGCGCGCTTCTGGCCGGCACCCGTTATCGGGGCGATTTCGAAGAGCGTCTCAAGGCCGTGGTGAACGAGATGGAAGAGCATCCCGACGCGATCCTCTTCATCGACGAGATTCATACGGTAATCGGCGCGGGCGCCACCTCGGGCGGGGCGATGGACGCCTCCAACCTTCTCAAGCCCGCGCTTCAGGGCGGCAAGCTGCGTTGCATGGGCTCGACCACCTACAAGGAATTCCGCCAGCATTTCGAGAAGGACCGCGCCCTGTCGCGCCGGTTCCAGAAGATCGACGTGAACGAGCCTTCGGTCGAGGACTCGGTCAAGATCCTGCGCGGACTCAAGCCCTATTTCGAGGATCACCACCACATCAAATACACATCCGACGCGATCCGCGCGGCGGTCGAGCTTTCGTCTCGCTACATCAACGACCGCAAGCTGCCCGACAAGGCGATCGACGTTATCGACGAGGCCGGCGCGGCCCAGCACCTTGTCGCCGAGAGCAAGCGCCGCAAGACCATCGGCGTGAAAGAAATCGAGGCCGTCGTTGCCAAGATCGCCCGCATCCCGCCGAAATCGGTCTCGAAGGACGATGCCGAAACATTGCGCGACCTCGAAAGATCCCTCAAGCGCGTGGTGTTCGGCCAGAACGCGGCGATCGAGGCGCTCTCGTCGGCCATCAAGCTCGCCCGAGCGGGACTGCGCGAACCGGAAAAACCCATTGGCAACTATCTCTTCTCCGGCCCCACGGGGGTTGGCAAGACCGAGGTCGCCAAGCAGCTGGCCGATACGCTCGGGGTCGAGCTTTTGCGTTTTGACATGTCGGAATACATGGAGAAACACGCCGTCAGCCGCCTTATTGGCGCCCCTCCGGGCTATGTCGGCTTCGATCAGGGCGGGATGCTGACCGACAAGGTCGACCAGACCCCGCATTGCGTCCTTCTCCTTGACGAGATCGAAAAGGCGCACCCGGATGTCTACAACATCCTGTTGCAGGTCATGGATCACGGCAAACTGACCGATCACAACGGCCGGACCACCGATTTCCGCAACGTGATCCTGATCATGACCTCGAACGCCGGCGCCGCCGAACAGGCGAAAGAAGCGATCGGCTTCGGCCGCGACCGACGCGAGGGCGAAGATACCGCCGCGATCGAGCGGATATTCACGCCCGAGTTCCGCAACCGCCTTGATGCCGTGATCCCCTTCGCGCCGTTGCCGAAAGAAGTCATCGTGCAGGTGGTCGAGAAATTCGTCCTGCAACTCGAGGCCCAGCTGATGGACCGCAATGTCCAGATCGACCTTTCGCCCGCCGCCGCCGAATGGCTGGCCAACAAGGGCTATGACGACAAGATGGGCGCGCGCCCCCTCGCCCGCGTCATACAGGAATCGATCAAGAAGCCGCTCGCCGAGGAGCTGCTTTTTGGCAAGCTGATGAAAGGTGGAGTGGTCAAGGTGAAGGTCAAGGACGACAAGATCGACCTCGAGGTGCTTGCCCCCGAACAGGCCCGGATCACCCATTCGGCCAAGAAGCCGCCACTTCTGACAGCGGAGTAGGACCACAGGCATACGAACAGGGCGCCCGCCAGACGGCCGGCGCCCTTTTTCATGCCCGCTGTCGTCAGGCCGCGGTCGCGCGGCCGCCGGTCAGTTGCCGGTTGTCCAACGACCAGTGACCTGCGCCAAAGGTCACAACCATGCCCATGCCACCGGCGATGGTCAGGTTCTTGAGAAAGCTGGTGATCTCGGCCTGCGCTGCCATGCCTTCCATCGAAATCCCCGGAACAAGGTGAAACAGCACCCCCGAAACCACCGAGAACCCGCCCAGAACAAAAGCGGCCACCCGCGCCTTCCAGCCCAGCAGCAACGCGATGCCGCCGCCAAGTTCAACGAGGATAACCAGGGGCAGAAGGCCGCCGGAAACTCCCATCGCTTCCATATAGGCCTGAGTGCCGGAATAGCCGGAAATCTTTTGCAGACCCGCCATGATGAAGATGAGAGACAGAAGCACCCGCCCGGCAGGTGCCGAAATCGCTCCCAGTTTGTTCGCAAGTACCGTCATCGAATTGTCCTTTTCCCTTTGGCGAAATACCCAAGCAGACAACGTCCGCTTGCAAGGGAAGACTCTCCTCTTTGTGCGTGGGATTGGAAATTGGGAATAAATCAACGGCCGATGTGCGTTCACGCACCGAAATTCATCGCTCGGTGAGCTTGAGTTCGATCCGTCGGTTCTGGGCCCGTGCCTCAGGCGTGTCGTCGGAGTTGATCGGCTGGTATTCGCCAAAGCCGTTGGCCGACAGATGCAGCGGCGAAATTCCTTCTTCGTCGATCATGAACACGACCACCGAAAGCGCCCGCGCCTGGCTCAGTTCCCAATTGTTGCGGTAAAGCCCGCCACCCGAAAGCGGCACGTTGTCGGTATGGCCATCGACGCGGATGATCCAGTCGATGTTGGAGGGGATCTTGTCGACGACGCCGCGCAAGAGGGCGGCGACCTTGGCGATTTCGGCCCTGCCCTCCGGCGAGAGGTCGGCGCTCGCGCTTTCGAAGAGAACCTCGGAGGAAAAGACAAACCGGTCGCCCTCGATGCGGATGCCTTCCTGCCCGGCAAGGATGTTGCGCATCTCGCCAAAGAACTCGGATTTATAGCTTTCAAGATCGCGGGCTTGCGCCTCAAGCTGCGCCTTTTCGGCCTCGAGGCGGATGCGTTCGGCCTCTTCGAGCGCGCGCCTCTGCCGCTCTTCGCTGGCGACGCGGGCCAGCGCGGTGTTGAGCTGGGCGCCGAGCGATTCAATCTGGACCTTGGCCTCTGCATCGGCCTGATAAGCGATGTCGAGAAGCGCCTGCAAGGTGGCGATCTGGCGACGCAGCTCGACGACTTGCTCATTGAGAAGCGCGACCTGGCGCTGGCCTTCGGCAGAAAGCGCCTGCTCGGCCGAAAGTTCTATGTTGGCCTGCGCCAGAAGGGCCGCCTGCCGCTCGCGCTCTGACATCATCTCGGTCGCATCGGCCTTGGCGGCGGCAATGGCCGCCAGCGCCTCGGCAAGCCGCCCTTCAAGGTCGGCGCGATCTTGCGCTCTCTCGTCGCTCGACTGCGATAGCGAGGCCACCTGCGCCTCAAGCGCCTGTCGCGCCATAAGCGCCTCGGCGAGGCGCTCCTCAAGCGTTTGCCGGTCTTCATCGGCCTGATCCCCGGCGGCGGCCGTTGCCGCAAGCTCCTGCGCCAGCGCTTCTTTCGCGAGGAGAGCGGCGGCAAGGCGGCTTTGCAGATCGGCTTCGCTCAGGCGCCCGTCTTCGAGCGCCTTGTCGAGCGCAGCCTGCACTATATCGAGGCTAGAGGAGGCATCGTCATGGGCAGCGATGGCTGCGGCGAGGCGCACGGTCAGATCCTGATTGCTCGATTCCGCTGCCGCAAGTGCGGCACGCGCCTGTTCAAGCTGCGCCTCGGTGGCATCTTGAAGCGAGAGCGCCGCCGCCAGCCGCGCATCGAGATCGCCGCTGTCGGTCTTGAGCCGCTCAAGCTCTGCCTCGGCCTGCTGTTGGGCAAGGATCGCGTTGGCGAGGTTGATGTCGAGGTTGTCCTTCGCTGCCTCGGCGGCGGCCAGAAGGGTCAGCGTATCCTCGGCTTTCTTGCGCTGCGCATCAAGGGCAAGGGTCATCGCGGTCAGTTCGGCATCGGCATCGGCAAGACGCTGGCGCAGCGCCTCGGCGGCGGCGGCATCGGCAAGGGCCGCGGCCTCAAGCTCAGAGATCTTTTCGGCGTCAGAGTCCGACGCGGCATTCAGATCGGCCAGCAGCGCTTCAAGCGCCTCGCGCCGCGCGGCGGCAAGGCGCGCCGCTTCGGCGGTGGCGTCGATCTCGTCACGCGCCTGGGCCAAAGCAAGGTTCAGCGCCTCTTGCTCGTCAAACATCCGTGCCTGATCGGCTTCAAGCCCCGCCACTTGATCGCGCAGGTCGGCGCGTTGGGCCAGAAGCCCCGCAACCTGCGCCTCAAAGCCCGTAATCCTATTCTCGGCCTCGGCCAGGGCAATCGCCTGCGCATCGCGCTCGATGGTCAAGGCGGCGATAAGTGCCGCCTGCGCGCTGCTCTGGTCGGTCAGGTCGCTGAGGGACGAGGTCAGGCTTCCCACCTGCCCCGCCAGTGCCGACGAGCGGTCGCGCTCAAGGCCCAAGGCCTCGGTCAGGGCGCTGATTTCAGCGGTGAGCTGGCTCAACTTGGATTCCTGCCCTGTAATTGTTTCGCGCAGCACGAACTGAATGACCATGAAGATGGTCAGGACGAACATCAGAACCAGAAGTAGCCCCGTCATCGCATCGACGAATCCGGGCCAGGTGTTGGCCTCGAACCGGCTGGCGCCCTTGCGGCTCAGCGCCATCGTCAGCTCCGGCCGGCGCTGTCGGGCCGCCCGCGCCCTTGCCTCAGCGCGCGCGTCAGCCCGGCAATATCGCCGCGCAGATCGCTGAGCGTTTCTTGCCGTCCCACTGAAAGCTCTTCTAGGATGCGGAGGAGCTGCACATCGATCGACCTCAGGCGCATCCGGCTTTCGGCATCGAGGCCGTCGACCCCGCTGCTTGCCAATTGGTCGATCAGCTCTTTCTGCCCCTCGGCGATCTTCAGCATCGCTTCTTTCGCGCCGCCCTCTTCAAGCTGACCGGCCAGCCTGTTTACCGCGCCAATCAGGTCGCTCATCCGGTCGTCGGCCTGAGAGCGGTTGATGTCGGTTTGGGTGAAGGTCATCTGCATGGCTTCAAGCTGTTCGGCCAGAAGCGCGACAACGCCCGAAGCGTCGCCGCCTTCTCCGGCGCTGGCAAGGTCATCGCCGCTGGAAAATCCAAGACGGGTGATCGAGGAAAGCCATTCCTCAAGCTCTCGATAGAAGCGGTTCTGGCCGTGGCCGGCGAAAAGCTCCAGCAGGCCGACGATCAGGGAACCGGCAAGGCCAAGGAGCGATGAGGAAAATGCCGTTCCCATGCCGCCAAGCTGCGCCTCAAGGCCAGCCTGAAGGCGGCCAAACACCTCGGCACCGGTTTCGCCGTCCTTGGGCGTCAGCGAGCGGATCGTATCGACAAGCGCCGGGACCGTCGTGGCAAGGCCATAGAATGTGCCAAGAAGGCCGAGGAAAATCAGCGTGCTGCCAAGATAGCGGGTGATCTCGCGGTCCTCGTCGATCCGGCTCGCCACGGAATCCAGAATCGACCGCGACGAACTTTGCGACAAGTGCATCCGCGCCCCGCGCGTGCGCAAAAGCGTGGCGAGCGGCGCCAGAAGCGAGGGTGGCTTTTCGCCGCTTTGCGTGCGGGAAAAGGCCTCGATCCACTGGACCGAATACATCAGCTGAATAACCTGACCGAAACACGACAGGATGCCGAGGAAGAACACGGCAAGGATCAACCCGTTGAGATAGGGGTTGGACCAGAAGATCGCGTCGAGCGTTGGAAAGCCGATATAGGCTCCGGCCGCAATCAGGCCGAGCGCAATCAGCATCGAGGTAATCTGGCGCAAAGGACGCGAAAAAAACGACTCGGCCTCGGGCTCCCTGATGTCCGTCAAGGCACAGGTTCCTGTCTGGTTATTGTTGGCGCGAGCATAGTCGGGCGGATTCCGAAACCCAACCGTTTTGTCAGCCCCTCAGGCGGTCAGTTCACGGACGCGGCCACAAAGCCACGTCAGGTCGGGATCATGGATGCCCAGCTCGGCCAGATGGTCGGCCGTGTTGAACAGGTATTCGGGGTTCGGCCCCCGCCCGCCGACCGCGCCGGCGATGCGCTGCGCCTGCTCTTCTAGGACGAACTGGCAGTATTGTTCGTGCTTGGGGTCGATCACATAGGCCACCGCCTCGACAGAGCGGCCATCGGCCAGATCGAGGATCACGGTTTCCTCAATATAGGCCGAAGAAATCAGCTCGCGCTTGCGCAGATAGGCAAGAACGGCATCCTCCTCACCCTCTTTCACTCCAAGCGCCAGCCCCTCGCAAGAACCACCGGCCACATGGTCGAGCGCAAGCACGAGGCCGGGCTTATCGACAGTTCCCCGATGATGGATCGACAACATGCAAAAGCTGCGGTGATAGCCCGCAAGCCGCGCGCGGATCCGCTCGGCCGGTTCGAAACCGGGATGCCACAGAAGTGATCCATAGCCGAATATCCACAGCGGCATGATGCTGGCCCTCGCATTGCCGCTTGCCTATAACGCGGTTCGAAACCGCCGGGAAACCCCCCATGATGCGCATTCTGATCATTGTGACCTTCGCTCTGGCCGCCCTTTGGGGCGGATACTGGGTTGTCGGGCGGATGGCGGTCGAGAAACAGGGGGTAGCGTTTCTCGAACAGCTTTCCGACAACGGCTGGCAGGTCGGCTATGAAAGCCTCGAAACCCACGGGTTCCCCTCGCGCTTTGATACAATCGTCACCGGTCTCGATCTGACCGATCCCAGCGGAACATACGGCTGGCAAACGCCAATATTCCAAATTCTCGCCCTCAGCTATCAGCCGCACAAGATCATCGCCGTCTGGCCCGAAGATCAGCGCCTGATGATCGCTGGACGGACGATCTCGGTCAGTTCCGAGCGTCTGCGCGCTTCCGCGTCCGTCACCCTCGGCACCGCGCCAGCGCTCGATACGGTGACAGCAGAAGTCGGCGCCGTTGCCCTCCAGTCCGACGCGGGCTGGGCCGCTTCGAGCGACCGGGGCCTTCTGGCCCTGCGCCCCGCATCGGACACCCATCAGACCTATGATGCCTATTTCGACACCCACGGGCTCGTCCTGCCGCTGGAGCTGCGCGAACGGCTTGATCCCGCCGGGTCGATGCCTGCGGCGATCAACCTTGCCAAATTCGACAGCACCCTGACTTTCGACCGCCCGCTTGATACAGCGGCTCTTGCGGGCTCGGGCCCGATACTCACCACCATGGGCTATCGCGATGTGCGGCTCGTCTGGGGTGACATGGTTCTGGCAATGAGCGGCAACCTCGACATTGACGCCGATGGCCAACTCTCGGGCAAACTCCAACTTGCGGTGACGGGCTGGGACCAGATGGTCAGCCTCGGCGTCAACGCCGGCCTCATCCATCCGGCAGATGAAGCGACATGGCGCTCGGTCGGCGCAAGCCTCGCACAAGGGGCCAATACGGTCGACGTTCCGCTGACGGTCGATCGCGGTCAGGTCTGGCTCGGGATGTTCCCCATCGCCTCTTTGCCGGCGTTCTAGGTCTTCTTCTCTGCCACCCGGCCAAAGTTGGGCGCGGCGGTATCCTGACCAGCTTCGATGATCCCGCGACGGATCGCACGGGTGCGGGTGAAATAGGCGTGCAGGTGATCGCCATCGCCGGTGCGGATCGCCCGCTGGAGCGCGAAAAGCTCTTCGGTGAAGCGGCCAAGAATTTCCAGCGTCGCGTCCTTGTTGTTCAGGAAAACGTCGCGCCACATGGTCGGGTCCGAGGCGGCGATCCGCGTGAAATCGCGGAAACCGGCGGCGGAGTATTTGATAACCTCGCTATCGGTCACGCGGCGCAGATCGTCGGCCACACCCACCATCGTATAGGCGATAAGGTGCGGCGTATGACTGGTGACCGCGAGGACAAGATCGTGGTGATCGGCGTCCATCTCGTCGACATTGGCGCCCATGCCCTCCCAAAGCGCGCGAAGCTTTGCCACTTCGTCCGGCTTGGCCCCGCTGGGAATGAGGATGGTCCAGCGGTTCTCAAAGAGCTCGGCAAAGCCCGAGCGCGGCCCGGAATGTTCGGTGCCCGCCAGCGGGTGCGCCGGAATGAAATTGACGCCCTCTGGGATATGCGGACCGACGGTTGCGATCACCGCGCCCTTGACGGAGCCCACATCGCTCACCGTCGCGCCGGGCTTGAGGAACGGCGCCATTTCCGCAGCCACCGCCTCCATCGCGCCCACCGGAACGGCAAGAACCACGAGGTCAGCGCCTTTCACAGCCTCGGCCAGCGTATCGCAGACGCGATCGACAAGAGCGATCTCGCGGGCCGTCGCGCGGGTTTCGGCCGAACGGGCATAGCCGACAACCTCCGTGGCAAGCCCGTCGCGGCGCATGGCAAGCGACATCGAGCCGGCGATCAGGCCAAGGCCGATCAGGGCGACGCGGTCATAGATCACGGCCATCAGCGGACCCCTTTGAACTGGCCGATCGCGTGGATCACGCGGCGGCAGGCGGATTCGTCACCCACGGTGATCCGCAGGCATTTGGGCAGCTTATAGCCCGCAACCCGGCGGACGATAATCCCTTCGGTCTTCAGATGCGCGTCGCAGGCTTCGGCTTCGTTTACCGAGGCAAATCGGGCAAGAACAAAATTCGCGGTCGACAGATCGGCCCCAACCCCCAGTTCGCGCAGCTGCAACACAAGCCATTCGCGCCAGCGCGCGTTCTCGCTGCGGCATTTCTCGGCGAACTCCAGATCGCGGATCGCCGCCTCGGCGGTGGCGAGTTGGGTTTCCGAGAGATTGAAGGGTTGGCGCACGCGATTGAGCACATCGATGATCGCCTTCGGCCCATAGCCCCAGCCGATCCGAAGGCCGCCAAGGCCATAGAGCTTGGAAAAGGTTCGGGTCATCACAACGTTGTCGCGCTCTTCGACAAGCGCGGCGCCGCCATCATAGCCTTCGACAAATTCGGCATAGGCGCCATCAAGAACAAGGATCGTCTGCGGGGGCAGCCCCTCGGCCAGACGGCGCATTTCGGCCTGGGGGATCATCGTGCCGGTGGGGTTTGCCGGATTGGCGATGAAGACGATCTTCGTCTTCGGCCCGCAAGCGGCAAGGATCTTGTCCACATCGACCACGCGCTCGGTCTCGGCCACCTCGACAGGCTTGGCCCCGACCGCCTTGGCGAGGATCGGATACATGGAAAACCCGTGCTCGGTGTAAATCACCTCGTCGCCCTTGCCGGCATAGGCTTGGGCGATGAACTGCAACACCTCGTCCGACCCGACACCGCAGATGATCCGCCCGGCATCCAGCCCGCGCACCTCGGCGATGGCCGCGCGCAGGGCGGCATGATCGGTCGAAGGATAGCGGTGCAGGGTCTGTGCCGTGCGGGCAAAAGCCGCCTTGGCCTTGTCGGACGGGCCATAGGGATTTTCGTTGGACGAGAGCTTCAAGACATCCTTGCGCCCCGCAACCGTGCTCTCGCCGCTTACGTAAAGTGCGATGTCCATGATACCGGGCTGCGGCTTGATCTTGTTGGTCATTTTGTCTCTCGTCTCGGTCGGCCCCTCATAGCGAGGCAAAGAGCCGCTTTCCAGAGACAAGAGCGCGCGGCGGATTTCCCGCCGCGCATCGTGGCTTTACGACGCCAGAACGTTGCGGAACTGCCAGGGGTCGCTCTCGTCGATATCCTCGACGAACTGCTGCCAGCGGTCCTGAAGCGGGGTCCAGTCGGTATAATGGCCCTCGACCGGCCCCAGATAGGGGCGCTGAACCTCGAGGCACCGCTTGTGGTCCATCTCGTCGGTCTCGACGATGCCCGCCTGCGGGTTTTCAAGCGCCCAGACCATGCCGGCCAGAACCGCGCTGCTGACCTGCATCCCGGTGGCGTTCTGGAAGGGCGCCAAAGTGCGGGCCTCGGCATTGGACAGGCGCGAGCCATACCAGAGCGCGTTCTTCTCGTGGCTGTAAAGCAGCACGCCGAGTTCGTCGATGCCTTCGACGATCTCGTCGGGTTCGAGAATCTCGTGAACGGTCTGTTGCCGGCCCGAGCCGAACATCTCGTCAAGGCTCAGGGTCGCGTCATCGCTTGGATGATAGGCATAGTGGCAGGTCGGGCGATATTCGGGATGACCGGGGGCGCCGACGGTATAGTAATCGGCAATCGAGATCGCTTCGTTATGCGTGACCAGAAGGCCGAACTGTGGGCCGGCAGTCGGGCACCATGTATGAACCCGCGTCATCGCGCCCGGACGGTCAAGCCAGATCGCGGCCTGACAACCTTGGTCATAGCTATGCCCGTTTTCCGGGAACCACTTTTCATGGGTGCCCCAACCCAGTTCGGCCGGCTGGAATCCTTCGGAAATAAAGCCTTCGACGGACCAGGTATTGACGAACACGCCGCGTGGGCGCGGCAGGCGGCGGGCCTGCGTGTCGCGTTCCGCTATATGGATGCCCTTGACCCCGAGCGATTGCATCAGCTTGCCCCATTCGGCGCGGCTCGTCGGTTCTGCATCGCTGCGGCCAAGATCGGCCACAAGCTTCATCAGCGCTTCCTTGACGAACCAGGACACCATGCCGGGGTTGGCGCCACAGCAGCTCACCGCAGTCGGGCCGCCGGGGTTGGCGGCCTTCTCGGCCAAGACCCCTTCCCGCAGGGCATAGTTGGTCCGCACCTCGTTCTCGGTCTCGAAATAGAAGCCGGCCCAGGGCTCGATCACAGTGTCGATGTAAAGAGCGCCGAGCTCGCGGCAGAGCTTCATGACATCGAGCGACGAGACATCGACCGACAGGTTGACGCAAAAGCCATTGCCCTCGGTGAAGATGTCGCTGAGCACCTCACGATAGTTCTCCGGCGTCAGACCAACTTGCAGATGGCGATGGCCGTGCTGCGACAGGAAATTGTGGGTGTTGGGATTGGGGTCGATCACCACGAGCTTGGAGGCGTCGTAGTCGAAATGGCGCTCGATGAGCGGCAGGGTCGCCTTGCCGATCGAACCAAAGCCGATCATGACGATTGGCCCGTCGATACGGCCATAGTTGGGATGATGGGTGTGGGTCTGCGCAGCCATTGCTCGGATCTCCTTTTCGTGGGGTCACGGCCCGATACGCGTGGCCAGAAACGAAAAGGGCCGCGCCGGTTAGGCGCGGCCCCGAAACTGATGCGAGAAGGCTTAGTTCTTCGCGTAGTATTCGACGACGAGGTTCGGTTCCATGATGACCGGATAGGGAACGTCGGCAAGAGCCGGGGTCCGCACGAAGGTGCAGGTCATCTTGGAGTGGTCGACCTCGAGGTAATCGGGAACGTCGCGCTCGGACGACTGGGCGGCTTCGAGAACCAGACCCATCTGCTTGGACTTCTGGCGAACCTCGATCACGTCACCCTCTTTCACGCGGTAGGAGGGGATATTGACCGACTGGCCATTCACGGTGACGTGGGCGTGGTTCACGAACTGACGAGCCGCGAAAACGGTCGGGACGAATTTGGCGCGGTAGACAACGGCGTCGAGACGGCGCTCGAGCAGACCAACGAGGTTTTCACCGGTGTCGCCCTTCACACGCTCGGCTTCGCCGTAGATGCGACGGAATTGCTTTTCGGTCAGGTCGCCATAGTAGCCCTTGAGCTTCTGCTTGGCGCGCAGCTGAAGGCCGAAATCCGACAGTTTGGCCTTACGGCGCTGGCCGTGCTGGCCGGGGCCATATTCGCGGCGGTTGACCGGCGATTTGGGGCGGCCCCAGATGTTTTCGCCCATGCGGCGATCGATTTTATACTTGGCAGACGTGCGTTTGGTCACGGCTGGTCTCCTTCAAAAGTTGTCGAAGGGCGTTGTCCTTTGGTCAAAGACCCGACAGGCATCCCCTTGCAGGGGCCACCAACACCAATGAGAGGCGTCTTATAGAGGGGTTTGCCCCCGAGTCAACAGCAGAAAAGCGGGCAAATCAGCCGAAATGGAGGCCCCGCCCATCGTGCCGCAGGATCGCAGCTTCGGAGGGCGACAGAACGCGCCGCGCGTAATCGCCAAATCGCCGCACATCACCTTTCAACTCGGGCATCCGGCTATAAAGCCGGCCCAAAGGTTCATCGCCCAACGTGTCGAGCGCAGCGGCGGCGGGGTGGAAGCTCTCAGTTTCGACCGAATTGGCAAAGACGATCTCGTGGCTGGGCAACATCAGGTGAATATAGGTCACTTCGCGCGCTGCACGATCGACCAGAACGCTGTGGTCATTGACCAGATCGCGCGCTGTCACCAAGACCTCGTCGGTATTGAATAGCGCCCGCGCCTTGGCGCCGCGCACCATCATCCGGTGATCGGGGGAAACCAGAAGGCCCGCGTCCGGGACCCCTTCGTCAAGCGCCCCCGCCCAAAGGCGCACGGGCGCCAGATGCGGGCTGACCAAGAGCCTTGCACCCGAAACACGGCGGCCACCCATCCAGAGGATTTCCTTCAGGCCGTTGTCCTTGGTCTGGAGAAAATCGCCTTCGCGCAGGGTTTCAACCGGCTTGACCCCCTCGCTGGTGAGCATCGAGGTGCCGGGCGTAAAACAGACAACGGCGCCAGAAACATCAGGGGTGCGCTGCGAGGGATCGTCGGCAAGATACTGCGAGACAACCCAAAGGTCTTGGTGTCGCGGCGGGATCTCGCCCACGCACATCAAGAGCGGGTGGCGGCCTGTCCCAGTGTCGATCACCGTAATGGTCCATGTCTCGCGGCCGTCGGTCACGCGGAAGGATTTGTCGAACAAAGGATCGCGGTCGGCAGCTGTCTCGGTTCTGCCAGCCTCGACATCGACCATCCGCAACAGGCGCCGAACGCTCAAGGCAGCGCGGGCGTGAAGGTCCGCCTGACCTTCGCAGGCCCCAAGTGGCAGAATGCCGGCAGGCCCGTCAACGCGGACGGCCTCGCCGGTCCAGGCCCAGATCGACCCGACGCGCAATGCCTCGCGCGGGGCGGCCCAGCGCCCATCCAGTTCGGTCTGCGACCATGAAATGACGAACGTGC
>JAURFB010000085.1 GCA_030827165.1 Marivivens sp. | reverse complement strand
GGCTCCGGCTCGATCGGCGGGTCTCGGCGCCGTCGGCAGGGCGGGTGCTACGGGTTCGGGCTGAGCGAGATGTGCCGGGAAATAGAGCGTGAACGTGGTTCCGCGTCCTTCCTCGCTGTCGACGAAGATGAAGCCGCCGGTTTGCTTGACGATGCCATAGGCGGTCGAGAGCCCAAGGCCCGTCCCTTCGCCCGTTCGCTTGGTCGTATAGAAGGGTTCAAAAATCTTGGGGATCTTGTCTGACGGGATGCCGTGCCCCTCGTCGGCGAGCTTCACAAGAACATAGGCACCTGCCGGCACACTCGCCCTGTCTCGTTCGATGGGCCTCTTGAGGGTGAGGTTCCCTGTCTCGATCACGATCTGTCCACCCAAGGGCATCGCATCACGGGCGTTCACCACAAGGTTCATGATCACCTGCTCGAGCTGCCGCTTGTCGGCGCGTATCGGCATGAGATCCGGATCGTGGTTGAGCGTCAGCCTTACCTTTTCGCCCACAAGACGGTTCAGAAGATGGGTCAGATCGGCCAGCGTGTCCCGCAGGTCCAGAACCTCGGGGCGCAGGTTCTGCTTGCGGGAAAAGGCCAGAAGCTGGCCGACAAGCGCTGCCGCTCGGTTGGCGTTTTGATGAATCTGGATCAGGTCGGAATAATCCTGATCCTCGCGGTCGTGGCGAAGTAGAAGCAGATCGCAATGGCCCGATATCGCGGTAAGCAGGTTGTTGAAATCATGCGCCACCCCGCCCGCCAGTTGGCCGATAGCCTGCATCTTCTGACTTTGCACAAATTGTGCCTCCAGCGATTTGAACTCGGTCATGTCGCTCAGGACAGCGATCACATGGGGATCGTCGAGATCACCGGCCGGCTTGAGGATAATCTGCACGAACAGCTCGGGCCCTTCGCCATGGCTGCGCAGGAACTGCTTGTCGCCGCTGGTGTGGCCCCCGGCCACTTCCTCGAGCCAGTCGATGATCGGCCGCCCGAGCCCTTCAAACAGATCGGACAGCCGCGCATTTGTCCGGATTTCGCGCTGAACCAGGGTGCGAGCGGCTCGGTTCGAGGCCAGAATCTCCCCGCTGCGCGCAATCTTGAGCAGCGGAACCGGCAGTTCCTCGATGACAGTCCAGGATTCAGGCAATGCCGCAATCTGCGCGGCGGCGGGGATCAACGCAATGTTGCCGCCGCCGTCTTCGGCCTCGCTGAACCAGACTATGGCATCTGATGCCCCGAGTTCGGGCTTCAGCCTGTGAATCGCGCCCGTGCGAAGCGGCATATCCTGGAAGATGTCTTCCACGGTCTTGGCATCGTCGCCGATCAGATGCCGGGCGGAATCGTTCACCTTCAGGATCCCGCCCTCCGGGCCGACCGAAATGTTCGGAACACCAGGCTCCCGAAGGCCCTCGGGCACTTCCTCGATCCGCCAAAGAATCCGATCCGCGCCGACAGACCGCGCCGAAAGGTTGAAATGCCTCCGACGGGTCATGAGGGTTTCCTCCGCCCAACCGTTCTGTCGCGCCTTGTCTTGCAGACGAAGTCGAACCGCTCGTGGATTGGCAAGGGCGCGCGCCAGGGTCTGCTCGATTGGCGGCCGTTTCGATTGTACCAACCGACCCGCGGCGGCGTTATCATAAAGAACGCGCCCGTCGAGGACGGCCAAGAGGATCGGCGCCTTGTCCTTGGCGAATATCGTGGCCACGAACCGACCCAACAAACGCTTTCGCAGATCGGACCGAAGCCGCTGCAGGCGGTCGTATCCGCCAACCGCAATTACCATGGCACCAAAGATTCCTAGGCCAAGCTGCTGCCAGAGGGCCTCTGCCGACACCGCCAGCACGAGCGCCAGAATGCCAGACAAGATCGCAATCAGAACGGCAGGCCCCGTCTGTCGCGGTTTCGCGTTACTGTGATCTGTCTTCGCCAAACTCATCCTGGCCAACCCCAACCTCGCGGATCTTTGTCAGGAGAGATGGTTAATTAAGTCTAAACCTCTCCAGCTCACTGGCGAGACTACAGAAAACGCATACGCTTGCAACTTGTGGTTGTCAGCGTGAGCCCAGGAGGTGCAAATAGAAGCCGTCGCCGCGTTGACCGGGCATCAAGGCAAGGGAAAGAACACTCTCGAACCGCGTGTCGAGACCAAGAAAAGCAGCGACCTGGTCCTTGTTCTCGACATCGAGGACAGAGCAGGTCGCATATGCCAGATGCCCACCCGGCCTCACGTAGTCCGCTGCCTCGGCGAGAAGGTTCCGTTGAATATCACACAGGTCTCTCAAGCGTTCGGGCGTCAGCGCCCATTTGGCTTCGGGCGTCCGCCGCCAAGTGCCGCTGCCGCTGCAAGGGGCATCAACGAGAACAAGATCGTATTTTTTATCAATACTTTGCCGATCATTCCTAATCACGATTCTCTCGCCCGCGCGTGCGGCCCGAAGGGGAATATCCTTCATACGCTCCGGCGCAATGTCATGGGCATCAACGGCATAGCCCAGATCCGCGAGGGCGAGCGATTTCCCCCCGCCGCCAGCGCAATAATCCAGGGCGCGCGCTCCTGCCGCAGGCGAAGGCAGGGCCAGCATGGCCGCTTGCGAGGCGGCGTCCTGTAGTTCGACCACGCCGCTCAGATAGGCAGAGGAACTTTGTATTTTTCGTGCATTTTCCAACACTTCAAGAGCAGTCTTTACCTCTGGATGTGGACGTGCCGCGATCCCTTCAGCGGCCAGTAGGGCGACCGCGCTTTCGCGGCTTCCTCGTCGCAGCGCCACCCTGACCCAGACAGGGGCGCGGCTGCGCAGCGCCTCGCAGGTCTCTTCGGCGCCCGCCTCGCCCATCTGCGCCACCAGCATCTGATGAATCCAGTCAGGCATGTCGACCGCCTCGGCGCCGGCACGCGGATTGAGAAAGGCGGCCCGCTCGGCGTCCGACACCGCTGTCGGCGCGTGGCCGATCCCGGAAAACATCTCGCCAATTTCTGTATTTGAGGCCCGAAGCTCACCTAACATGAGGCCTCGTCCTGTTTCACTGCCCCCAAGGGCCGCAAACGACCGGCGGCATCGCAGCGCATCGAATACATGATCGCGAATCGCTGCGCGGTCCTTGGCGCCCGCAAAGCGCGATCGCCGCGCCCAGTTGGTCAGGGCCTTTTCGGCGGGGCTTCCGGCAAGAATCTGATCCAAGATGTCGATCGCGGCCGCCACCCGCGCGGCGGGCGTCACGCCTTGGACTCCTGAAGCGTATTGGCGCCATCAACGACGATCATCGCCCCGTTGACATAGCTCGCCCCTTCCGAGGCGAGGAAGGCAACGACAGCCGCCACCTCGGCCGGCGTTCCGGCGCGGCCCTGCGGGGTGGCGGCCGCGGCGCGCAGCTCTGCGTCGGTCGACGCCTCGGTGGCGATCCATCCCGGCAGCACGGCGTTCACCGTCACCCCTGCCCGCGCGACTTCCAGCGCAAGGCCGCGGGTCAAGCCGGTCATCGCCGCCTTGGCGGCGCCATAGGCGGTGTCGCCGATGTTCGAGACGACCGGGCCCGTCACAGAGGCCATCATCACGATCCGGCCATAACCCGCCGCCACCATGTCGGGCAGAAAGGCGCGCGTTGTCAGAACCGCGGTATCGAGGCTCAGCGCCATCCCGCGCGCCCATTCCGTGGCCGGCAGGTCGAGGAATCTGCGCGTGTCAGCAGGGGCATTCACCGTGCCCATGCCCGCGTTGTTCACAAGGATCGCAACCGGCCCAACCGCCTCGCGTAGCGCAGCCACCTGATCGGCATCCGTCAGATCGGCCATATGCCCAGATGCCGTAATCCCTTCGGCCACAAGCTCTGCCGCGCGTTCGTGAATGCGTGCGGTCGTCGACACCAGTGCGACCTCGCACCCCGCCTGCCCGAGCGCACGGGCGCAGGCCATGCCGATCCCGCCCTTCGCGCCTGCACCGGTGACGAGCGCCTTCATCAGCCGACCCTGTAATTCGGGCTTTCACGGGTGATCTGCACGTCGTGGACGTGGCTTTCCTTGAGGCCCGCGCCGGTGATCTTCACAAAACGGCAGTTCTTGCGCATTTCTTCGACCGTGGCGTTGCCGGTATAGCCCATCGCCGCCCTGAGGCCGCCGACCATCTGGTGGATGACCGCCGAGACCGATCCCTTATAAGGCACCTGTCCCTCGATCCCTTCGGGGACGAGCTTGTCCGAAGCCGCGTCCTTCTGGAAATAGCGGTCGGCCGAGCCGCGGGCCATCGCGCCGAGGCTGCCCATACCGCGATAGGCTTTGAACGAACGGCCCTGATAGAGGATGACCTCGCCGGGGCTTTCGTCGGTGCCGGCGATCATCGAGCCGACCATCGCACAGGAGGCGCCTGCGGCAATGGCCTTGGCGAAATCGCCCGAGAACTTGATGCCGCCGTCGGCAATCACCGGCACATCGCCCGCGCCCGAGGCGCAATCCATGATCGCAGTAAGCTGCGGCACGCCCACACCGGCCACCATCCGCGTGGTACAGATCGAGCCCGGACCGATACCCACCTTGACCGCATCCGCGCCCGCGCCGATCAGGGCGCGCGTCGCCTCAGCCGTCGCCACGTTGCCGGCGATCACCTGAACCTCGTTCGACAGCGCCTTCACCCGCTCGACCGCCTTGGCCACGCCTTCGGAGTGGCCGTGGGCCGTGTCGATCACGACGATATCGACGCCCGCGTCAATCAGCGCCTGGCTGCGCTCGAAGCCGGCATCGCCCACCGTCGAGGCGGCGGCTACGCGCAGACGGCCAAGGCTGTCCTTGCAGGCCACAGGGTTCAGCACGGCCTGCTCGCTGTCCTTCAGCGTCAGAAGGCCGGTGAGCTTGCCCTTGCCATCATGAATGAGCAGCTTCTCGATCCGTCGCGCCTGCATCAGGCTGCGCGCTTCATCAAGGTCGGCGGGTTCGGCCAGCATGGCGAGATTGTCGCTCGACATCATCACGCTGACGGGCGTGTCGTCGGACTGGGCAAAGCGCATATCGCGGTTGGTGACGATGCCGACGACCCGGCCGCCCTTGTCGACCACGGGAAATCCGGTGATGTTGTAACGACCCATAAGTTCCTTGGCGTCCTTGAGGGTCTGGTTCGGCGTCAGGGTGATCGGGTTATAAACTGTCCCCGAGACAAACCGCTTCACCCGCCTGACCTCTTCGGCTTGCTTGTCGGTATCGAGGTTGCGGTGAATGACGCCGATCCCTCCGGTCTGAGCCATGGCGATCGCCATGCGGGCTTCGGTCACGGTGTCCATCGCCGAAGACAAAAGCGGGATGTTCATGGCGATAGAACGGGTCGCGCGCGTCCTTGTATCGGCCGTAGACGGCAAGACCGACGAGGCCGCCGGCACAAGAAGAACGTCGTCGAAGGTGAGGGCCTCGCGAATCTCCATCAGGGTCTCTCCGTGGATAGCTTCGTTTGGCGCTTCCCCATTTCACGGGTCTGCCCCTCGTGCAAGCAAGAAGTGACCATGCCCGCTTGCAAAGGCGTTTTGACGCGGCATATTCACGCCAACCATCGCACAGGGCCGAAATGCGCGTAGCCATTATTGAAAACACAAAGATCACTCACCTGGGACAGGTTGGCGTCGCGCTGGCCGAAGCGGGGGTAATGATCGAGATTTTCCGCCCCTATCTTGACGGGTTCCTGCCGGACCCGCAGGGCGACTATGCCGGCCTTGTCGTCTTGGGCGGCGAGCAGAGCGCCGTGGACGACGAGACCCACCCCTACCTGCCAGCCCTTGCGCGCGAGATGAAGCGGTTTGACGAGGCCGGGCGATCGGTCCTCGGTATCTGCCTTGGCGCCCAGCTTCTGGCGCGGGCCTGGGGTGCGGCCAATCATGTCGGCACATCGCGCGAGTTTGGCTGGCAGATCATCGAAACCACGGAAGCGGCCGCAAACGATCCGGTCTTTCGCACTGTCCCGCCCAGCTTCCCGTCATTCGAGTGGCATTCGGATCACTACGCCCTTCCGGACGGCGCGACCCGTCTCGCCGCCAACGACACGGCCCCCAATCAAGCGTTTTGCATTGGCAACCGCTCATGGGGGATGCAATTCCATTTCGAGGTGAGCCGCGCCGTGGCCGCCGCCTGGAACCGCCGATTCCCCAAGGAGGTCGAGGCCCGCCACCCCGGCTGGCTTGAGGAGTTCGACAGCCTCGCCAGCCGCCATGCCCCTGCGTCTGATGCCGCTGGCCTTGCCCTTGCACGTGCCTGGGTGGCCCAGCTATAGCGGCCAAGGCCGGAACCAGCGCATCAAGTGACGCAAAGCCGCCTCCACCTCTCGCCCCGCCTTGTATTCTGAACCCGTTGCAACAATCAGGCCGCCAATGAGCACCGACCCTCTCGTGATCTTCACCCCCTCTGGCAAGCGGGGCCATTTCCCTGTCGGCACGCCGATCCTCACCGCCGCGCGCCAGCTTGGCGTAGATCTCGATTCCGTCTGCGGCGGGCGCGGGATCTGCTCGAAATGCCAGATCACTCCGTCCTATGGCGAGTTTCCCAAACACGGGGTCACGGTCAGCGACGACGCGTTGAGCGAATGGAACTCGGTCGAAGAACGCTATGACCGTATCCGCGGCTTGCCCAAGGGCCGCCGGCTTGGCTGTCAGGCCACTGTTCAGGGCGATATCGTCGTCGATGTCCCGCCCGAGAGCCAGGTTCACCGGCAGGTCGTCCGCAAGGCCGCAACCCAGCGCGACATCATCATGGCCCCGGCCACTCACCTCTACTATGTCGAGGTGCAAGAGCCCGATATGCACGAGCCCTCGGGCGATTTCGAGCGGCTGAAAGACGCCCTGCGCGTGCAGTGGCAGATCGAGGGCGTCACCGCGCCGATGAACATCATGCGCCGCCTGCAAAAGACGCTGAGGAAGGGCGAGTGGAAAATTACCATCGCGCTGCACAAGGGGCATCGGGACGAAACGCACCGCATTCTCGATATCTTCCCCGGCTTCTACGAGGGCCGCATATATGGCCTCGCCATCGACCTCGGCTCGACCACCATCGCCGCCCACCTGTGTGATCTGCGCAACGGCAATGTCATCGCCTCTTCGGGCGTCATGAACCCGCAGATCCGTTTTGGCGAGGATCTGATGAGCCGCGTCTCCTATGCGATGATGAATCCCGGCGGCGACAAGGAAATGACCGATGCCGTCCGCATCGCGATCAACTCCCTCGCCCAGTCGATAGCCATTGAAGGCAATATCGACCCGAGCCAGATCGTCGAGACGGTGTTCGTCTGCAACCCGGTGATGCACCACCTCCTGCTCGGCATCGATCCGGTAGAACTGGGCCAAGCCCCCTTCGCGCTCGCCACCTCCGAAAGCCTGTCGCTCGAGGCGCAGGCGCTTGATCTCACCGCAATCAACGAAAACGCCCGTGTCTTCATCCTGCCCTGCATCGCGGGCCATGTCGGCGCCGATGCCGCCGCAGTGGCGCTCTCGGAAGAGCCGAACAAATCCGAAGAACTGGTTCTCATTGTCGATGTCGGCACCAATGCCGAGATCCTCTTGGGCAACAAGACCCGCGTTCTCGCCTGCTCCTCGCCCACCGGCCCGGCCTTCGAAGGCGCGCAGATAAGCGCTGGACAACGCGCCGCCCCCGGTGCCATCGAACGGCTCGAGATCGACCCGATAACCAAGGAGCCAAGGTTCAAGGTGATTGGCTCCGACCTGTGGTCCGATGATCCCGCCTTTGCAGAGGCTACCGCCGCGACCGGCATCACCGGCATCTGCGGCTCGGGCATCATCGAGGCCGTGGCCGAGATGCGCCTTGCCGGCCTTCTGGACGCCCGCGGCCTGATCGGCTCGGCAGATCAGACCGGCACGGCCCGGTGCCTGCCTGAAGGGCGCACCCACTCCTACTTGATCTGGGACGGCACCGCTTCGGGCGGCCCACGCCTCACCGTCACCCAAGGCGATATCCGCGCGATCCAGCTCGCCAAATCTGCGCTCTATGCCGGCGCACGGTTGTTGATGGACGAGATGGGCGTCGACACGGTTGACCGCGTGGTGCTGGCCGGTGCCTTCGGCGCCCATATCTCGCCCAGACACGCCATGGTCCTGGGCATGATCCCCGATGTGCCGCTGGACAAGGTCCAGTCGGCCGGCAACGCCGCCGGCACCGGCGCGCGCATCGCGCTCAGTTCGATCGACGCCCGCGCCCAGATCGAAAAGACCGTGCGCGAGATCATCAAGGTCGAAACCGCCATCGAGCCGCGCTTTCAAGAGCATTTCGTCAACGCCAACGCGATCCCCCACGCGACCGACCCTTTCCCCAACCTCAACGGGATCGTCACGCTGCCGAAGGTCAATTTCAACGCCAAGACCGATGGAGAAGGCCGCCGCCGCCGCCGCGGCTGACCTTCTTTTGGCCTCAAATACTCCGGGGGAGCCCGAAGGGCGGGGGCAGAGCCCCCACCTGCCCGAGAGGGCGGTTTCCGGCTTGACGGCACGCATCCCCGGCCCTATCTCAAACCCGGCGCGGGTATGGTGAAATGGTATCACACGAGCTTCCCAAGCTCTTGGCGCGGGTTCGATTCCCGCTACCCGCTCCAAAAAGCTCCGAGGTTCACGGTCTAACGTCTTGATTGGCAAGGATTTTTATTCTTGTTCAACAAACTGGCATGCCCCCGTCGGTTGGTCCGGTTTGATTGTTAGTGCATCGTAGGCCTCTGGTCCATCGGAACGATGCTTTCTGGCGCAGGCGGGCGGTAGCCGAGGGCGCTGTGTGGCCTGACGGTGTTGTAGTGGATACGCCATTGT
>JAURFB010000083.1 GCA_030827165.1 Marivivens sp. | reverse complement strand
TCCATGAAGGCCTGAAGGTCGGGCGTGGTCCACCAGCCATCGAGATAGGCTTCGCTGAACCCCAGATCGCCCTCGCGGATCAGCCGGGTAAAGACCTCGGGATGGCGAACCTCGACAACTGCCTGATAGCCGGGTTCTTGCCCGTCGGCCCTGAAAATGCGCCCGTCGTCCAGGACGAAATCCATACGTCCCCGACTCAGGCCGCACACAACATCAAACACTGGACCAAAATACCTGGGCAGGTCCTTCTGCCCCTTTGTCGTCGTCAGGATCATTCCCGCTCCCGTGGCAGCAATCTTGAGGAAATATTAACGGTTCATTTTCGTCTGTCACCCGTTTCCTCAAAGAAAGCGCCTGGTCGCGGGTGTCCAAAAGTATACGCGGACACCCGCGACGCGGATCAAAGAACGCTGTCGACCGCGTTGATAAGCCTGTCGATCTCGGCTTCCGACGTGTAATGGACGAAACTCATCCGCAAAACACCTCGCCCAAGATCGACGCCAAGCGCCGTCAGCGGCCGGACCGCGTAGAAATCGCCGCCGCCCGCCATGATTCCGTGCGGCGCAAGGGCCGCTGCCGTTGCCTCGGCATCCCGCCCGCCATCAAGCACGACCGCGACGGTCGGCGCGCGCCCCTCCGCCTTGCGCGGCCCAAGCAGCCGGACCGAATTCTTGGCGGCAAGGTAATCCAGCAGCGGCTGAAGCAGCTTCCCCTCATGCGCCCGCATCAGATCATGGGCGAACGTGCCCGCCGCCACGCCGCTGGACGGGCCCCCGTGCTGGACGCTGAGCGCCTCGAAATAATCCGCCATGCCCGCGCTCGCGGCGATCTGGGCATGGTCGGGGCCGGCAGGGGTAAATTTCTTGTAGAGAGTCCCGCCGTTGAAATAATGCGCCTGGTTTGGAAGTTCGGCGCCGAATCCCTCGCGGATCACCATGATCCCCTGATGCGGGCCATAGGTCTTGTAGGCCGAGAAAAGATACACATCACAGCCCAATTCGCCCAGATTCGGAAACCCGTGCGGCGCGTAGCTTACGCCATCGACAACCACGAAAGCCCCCGCCGCATGGGCGCGGGCAGTGATCGCCTGCACATCGTTGATCTCGGCCACCACGTTCGAGCAATGCGGAAAACAGACAAGCCGCACCGCGCCATCGGCCAATAGAACATCCAGCCGCTCTGGATCGAGGCTACCGGTCTCGGTCTCGATCCGCCATTCGCGAACCTCGATCCCCTCTTCCGCCAGGCGCCGCCAGACGCCGCTGTTGGCCTCATGGTCCTGATTGGTCACGACGATCGCCTCGCCGGGCTTCAGCCAGCGGCGAACAGCATTGGCAAGGACATAGGTGTTCTGGCTGGTGGAAGGGCCGAACGACAGCTCGTACGTCTTGACCCCCAACATTGCCGCCAGCCTGCGGCGCGCTTCGTCCATTTCTTCGCCCGCAAGGCGGCTCGCCTCATAGGGGGCATAGGGCTGGACCTTGCGCTCGGTGTAATAGCGCGTCAGTCGGTCGACAACATGGCGGCAGGTATAGGAGCCGCCCGCATTCTCGAAGAAGGCCTGCCCCTGCAGGGGCGCGGCGGAAAATGCGGGAAACTGGGAACGCACCCAGTCGATATCGAGAGAGTTGGTCATCAGAGCCTCGTTTCAATCATCGCCTCGGGAAAGCCCGACACAGACCGGGGCAATCCCAACCTGGCAGGTCTTCCAGCCGAGCCGACGCCCGAAAGCTCCGGCAGCCCGGGGCACCATGGCCGCGCCCCGAACGCCCTTTGGTTAGGGGGTGGTTTGCCCCAAGTCAATCGCCTCAAGCGTTCACGTCGACAACGACGCGCCCCTTGACCTGACCTTTCAGGATCGCGCGGCCAAGGCCCGGCAGATCCCCAAGCGTCGCGGGCTGGATCATCGCTTCGAGCTTGTCCATCCGCAGGTCGGCAGCGATCCGCTCCCATGCGCGAACACGGTTGGCATAGGGTTGCATCACCGAGTCGATGCCCAGAAGGTTGACCCCGCGCAGGATGAACGGCGTGATCAGCGCCCCGTCGATCGCCGCACCGCCGGCAAGGCCGATTGCGGCTACCGAGGTGCCGTATTTCATCTGCTTGAGAACGCGGCCCAGCATTGCGCCCGCCACGGCATCGACGCAGCCGGCCCAAACCTCTGCCTCGAGCGGCTTTTTCGACATCTCGGCCAGCTCCTCGCGAGCGACAATCTGCGTTGCGCCAAGGCTCTTGAGGTAGTCGGCCGTCTCCGGCCGCCCGGTGACGGCAGCAACCTCGTGGCCCAGCTTGGCCAGAATGGCCGTCGCCACCGACCCCACACCGCCTGCCGCGCCCGTCACCAGAACCGGCCCGTCGCCCGGCTTCAGCCCGTGATCCTCAAGCGCGATCACCGCCAGAATCGCGGTCAGGCCCGCGGTCCCCACCGCCATCGCCTGACGGGTCGTCAGGCCCTCCGGCAATGGCACCAGCATATCCGCCTTGACCCGTGCCTTCTGCGCGTAGCCGCCCCAGCGGTTCTCGCCCACGCGCCAACCGGTCAGAACAACCTTGTCGCCCGCCTTGTATCGCGGATCATCCGAGGCCTCGACGGTCCCGGCAAAATCAATCCCCGGAACGTGCGGGTAATTGCGGACAAGCCCGCCCCCCGGCCCGATGCAAAGCCCGTCCTTGTAGTTTACCGTCGAGTAATCGACCGCGACCAGAACCTCGCCCTCGGGCAGATCGGCAACGCCGATCTCCTCGACAGCCGCGCTGGTTTTGCCCTCGTCGTCCTTGCGAACGACCAACCCCTTGAAGCTCATTGTTCTTCCTCGCTTATTTCGGTCCGTGCCAGTCGATCTGGCAAATCTCGGCGCTGCGGCCGTCGAAATCCCAGACACGGCCGTAGGCGCGCACCTTGCCCTTGCCAGCCTTTGCAACCGTAATGTCGGGGCCCATCCAGTATTCGGTATTGGTCACGACGATATCTTGTCCGCCGTGGCCCGGCACCGGCGTGATCTCGCCCTGAATGGCCTTGCCCACCATCAGGCGGCGCGTCTTGCCTTCGGTCTCGAAGATCACCGGCGCACGCTCGGCTCCGAGGAACTCGGACACCAGCACCTTGAACAGGCCGGTCGTGCCGCGGGCCTTGCCCGAAAAGATATTGATCAGCCCCTCATACGCCGCATAAGAGGCGCGCTCGTCGATATAGGCGGCCGCCTTCCAGTTGCCGCGCCCCATCTTGCCGGGGATCTCGAGAAGCAGGCCCACGTTGAGCCCGCCCAAATCCTCGTCGCCGTAATGGCCGCTGTCGATGCGGATCCCCGCCCAGCCCATGCAATAGCCTTCGGTCGGCGGGTGATCGCCAAGGCTGATGACGCAGGGGCAAAAGACGGTGCAGTTGCAGTTGAGGATCAACTCACCCTTGATCGCCCAGGGCACGGTGCCCGTGGTCGGAGCGGCAGCCGGATGGCGGCTCGAGATCTTGGCCGGAGCGGCAATCTTGTCGGAAGCCATGAAATATCCTGTCGCTTAGAAGATCAGTGTATAGGCGGCAGCCGCCAGAAGCGCAAAGCCCGCGGGCCGCGTCAAAGGGCGACCGAGGTCGGGCAGTTTCTCGAGTGTCATGAAGAGCGTCGCGGCGCCCATCCACAAAAGGTTCATGGCGCCGCCGACGAAGCCCAGAAGCATCAGGGCCCAGCAGCAGCCCAGACAGACCGCGCCCAGTTCGAGCCCCATCTTGAACGCCGGCCCCGTGCCCTGCGCCCAGCGTTCCATGAAAAACGTCATCGGCATCCGGCATTTCGACAGGCAGGCCGCCTTCAGGACCGAAAACTGATAGAGCCCCGCTCCGGCCAGAAGCCCCGCGGTCAGGATCGGCGACAGGCTCGCACCCGCAGGCGTCAAGAGGCCCTTGGTCGCCAGGACCCATTGCAGCCCCGCCCCCAGGACCGATGCCCCGCCCCAAACGACGAGATAGCCGCCTACAAGCGCCGCCAGACCGCGACCATCCCCCGCCCCCGCGGATCGCAGATCGTCATAGGTCCGAGCCGCGGGAATGAATGTCGGAAGCATCATCGCCGCCGACATGAGCGCCCACATCAATAGAAGCGCCAGCGGGCTCGCCTCGGCGGCGGAAAGGCACAAGGTCTCCCAATAGCTCGCCGGCATCGCCCCGAGGTCAGCCCCCGGCAACTTGGCCGCCATCAGCGCCACCGAGACCCAAGCCAAAAGGATCGCAAGGTAAAACCCGAGCCATGCCAGCCCCCGCCCCGAGAGCGGCAGACGGAATATGGCTCGTGCGCGGTCCATGCCGCTCCTCCTTCGATTGTCCCGGCGAAACTCCTCTCTCACCCCGCAAAAGTCAAAGCCGCCCGGCACGATTATTTTCAGCCCTCAGCCCTTCTTTTGGCAAAAAATACTCCGGGGGAGGCGCCCGGAACGGGCGACGGGGGCAGAGCCCCCTCTTGCTCCGGCGCCCGCAGCCGCCTACATAGGAGTCGTCTCGCAAGAGACTATGGACATAAACGCGCCTGTAATAAGCGGATCGGACCCGGGGGCGGTACCCGGCGGCTCCACCAAAAACCCTTCATTGGGGGCAGAGGGGGCCGAAACAGGATCGACGAACGTGTAAAGAGGATGGCTTTGTCCCGGTGAGCGACCACCGTTATCGGTGCAAAACGTACAGTTGCCAATGACAACCGTGCTCCGGCAATGGCTCTGGCTGCGTAAGCAGTTCGAGTCGCCGAAACTAAGCCCTTGCGCCTAGCAGCGTAAGGCGGGGTTCGCAGGCACCTGGCAACAGAAGCCTGCACTTTCCCCTCGTCCGCTCTTGATCTGGTGCCGCGCCCCATGCGCTATGGCGGCATGACCTATGCCGACCTTTTCCGCGCCTTTGCCCGTATCGGCCTTCTGTCCTTTGGCGGGCCGGCGGCGCAGATCGCGCTCATGCACCGCGAACTGGTGGACGAACGCAGATGGTTGACCGAGGCCGAATTCCTCCGCGCCCTTTCCTTTTGCATGATGCTCCCCGGCCCCGAGGCTATGCAGCTGGCGACCTATGCCGGCTGGAAGCTGCGCGGGACAGGCGGGGGCCTCCTTGCGGGTCTGTTGTTCGTCTTGCCGGGTGCGGTTGTGATCGCCACCCTCGCGCTCCTCTACCTTTCCTTCGGAGATCAGCCGCTCGTCCGCGCCGCTTTTGTCGGGGTCAAGGCGGCAGTGATCGCCATCGTCATCGAGGCGCTGTTGCGCGTGGCCAAGCGGGCGCTGAAGGGCCGTCTGCATCTGGCGATTGCCGCCACCGCCTTTCTCGCGCTGGGCGTCTTGCACCTGCCCTTCCCGCTTGTCATCCTCTGCGCCGGTCTCATCGGCGCCCTGGCGTCCAGGCCGGGCAAGACAGCGCCTCAAGCTGCCCCGCCCCTGACCGGCGCCGTCCGTGTCGCCTTGGTCGCCGGTGCGCTCTGGGCAGCGCCCCTGCTTGCGGCAAAGGCTGTCGGAGCGACCTTCCTGTTCGAGATCGGCGCGTTTTTCTCCAAGCTCGCCATCGTGACCTTCGGTGGTGCCTACGCCGTTCTGGCCTATATGGCGCAAGACGTCGTCACCGGGCGCGGCTGGCTTTCTCCGCACCAGATGATCGACGCGCTCGGCCTTGCCGAAACCACCCCCGGGCCCCTGATCCTCGTCACCCAGTTCGTGGCGATGCTGGCAGGCGCGGCAGAGGGCGGCATGCCAATTGCCCTGCTGGCCGGGGCCATGACCCTCTGGGTGACCTTTGTTCCCTGCTTTCTGTGGATATTCGCCGGCGCGCCCTACATCGACTGGCTCGCCAGCAAGCCGCGCCTTTCTGCGGCGCTCTCGGGGATCACGGCCGCGGTGGTGGGCGTGATCCTCAACCTCTCGGTCTGGTTCGCGCTCCATGTGGGGTTCCGCTCGGTGGGCGAGGCCACTTTCGGACCGGTCCGCCTTCCCATGCCCGACCTTGCCAGCGCCGACTTGCTGGCGATCGTTCTGGCGGGGCTGGCGAGCTACCTTCTGCTCCAACGGCACTGGGGGCTCGGAAAGGTGCTGGCGCTCTGCGCCACTCTGGGCCTCGTGCTCGGCCGCTTGGGCGGGCTTGGCTAGACCATGCCAACGCCCCTTTCATCCGGGGACGAATCTTTTATGGTGATGCCATCTGCTAGGAGACCTGCCGTGAACCGCTCCATTGATTACGGAAACCTGATGCACCGGGCGATGCGCGGCCTCATTCAGGAGGTTCTCGCCGGCGTCGCCAAAACCGGCCTTCCCGGCAAGCACCATTTTTTCATCACCTTCGACACGCTCCATCCCGATGTCGAACTCGCCGACTGGCTGGCCGACCGCTATCCCACCGAGATGACGATCGTCATCCAGCACTGGTTCGACAATCTCGAAGTAACCGACGAAGGCTTTGCCATCACGCTCAACTTCGGCAACAAGCCCGAGCCGATGTATATCCCCTACGACGCGATCAAGACCTTCGTTGATCCTTCGGTTGAATTCGGCCTGCGCTTCGAGACGCAGGACGAGGCGGGTGAGGAGGACGAGGACGCCGAGGCAGAGACGGTCGAAGAAGCGCCGATGCAGGAGATGGCCGAGGACGAGGCTGAGAAACCTCGCGAGGCCGAGGTCGTCCGGCTCGACAGCTTCCGCAAATAGCCGAAAGGCTGCGTTTGCGCCGTTGCGTCGCGCCCCGCCGGGCGCTAAACGGCATACAATTGCATACCACAGGATCACGCCATGACCCAGACCCGCACCGAGACCGACAGCTTTGGCCCTCTGGAGGTTCCCGCCGACAAGTATTGGGGCGCCCAGACCCAACGCTCGATCATCAACTTCCCGATCGGCTGGGAACGCCAGCCGGTGCCGATCATCCGCGCTCTTGGCGTGATCAAGAAGGCCTGCGCGCAGGTCAACAAGGCACAGGGCGATCTTGATCCCGTTCTGGCACAGGCCATCGCCGCCGCCGCGACCGAGGTGATCGACGGCAAGTTCGACGACAACTTCCCGCTTGTCGTCTGGCAGACTGGCTCGGGCACTCAATCGAACATGAACGCCAACGAAGTGATCTCGAACCGCGCCATTGAAATGCTGGGTGGCGTGATGGGCTCGAAAAAGCCGGTTCACCCCAACGATCACTGCAACATGGGCCAGTCGTCGAACGACACCTTCCCCACCGCCATGCACGTCGCTATCGCCATGCATGCCCGCGATGTTCTGATCCCCGGCCTTGAGAAACTCTCCGGCGCGCTCTGGGCCAAATCGGCCGCGTTCCGCGACATCATCAAGATCGGCCGCACCCACACGCAGGACGCGACCCCCCTGACCCTCGGGCAGGAATTCTCGGGCTATGCCACGCAGGTCGACAAGGGCATCCGCCGCATCGACGCCTGCCTTGGCGACATCTACGAGCTGGCGCAGGGTGGCACCGCCGTTGGCACCGGCCTCAACACCAGGATGGGCTTTGACGTCCGCGTCGCCGCCGCGATTGCCGAGATCACCGGCCTGCCTTTCGTCACGGCACCCAACAAGTTCGAGGCGCTGGCCGCGCATGATGCGATGGTCATGTTCTCGGGCGCCCTCAAGACCGTGGCCGCCTCGCTCTTCAAGATTGCCAACGACATGCGCCTTCTGGGCTCGGGCCCGCGCTCGGGCCTTGGCGAGCTGATCTTGCCGGAAAACGAGCCCGGCTCGTCGATCATGCCCGGCAAGGTCAACCCCACGCAGGCCGAGGCGCTGACGATGGTTTGCGCCCATGTGATGGGCAACGATGCCGCCGTGGGCTTTGCCGGATCGCAGGGCCATTTCGAGCTGAACGTCTATAACCCGATGATGAGCTACAATGTCCTGCAGTCCATGCAGCTTTTGGGCGATGCGGCCTCGTCGTTTACGGACAACATGGTGGTCGGCACTGAGGCCAACACCGCGCGGATCGACAAGCTGATGAAGGAGAGCCTTATGCTCGTCACCGCGCTTGCCCCGACCATCGGCTATGACAATGCCACCAAGGTCGCCAAGACCGCGCACAAGAACGGGACGACCCTGCGCGAAGAGGCGATTGCGCTTGGCTTTGTCGATGGTGAGACCTTCGACAGGATCGTCCGCCCCGAAGACATGATCGGCCCGAAAGGCTGACCATGGCCGAGCCGATCAACCTCAATAAGGTCCGCAAGGAAAAGAGCCGCGCCGAGGCCAAGGCCCAAGCCGATGCCAACGCGGTCAAGTCTGGCCGCACGAAGGCGCAGCGCCTTCTCGAGACCGCGCGCAAAAACCTTGCCGCGCGGCGGCTCGATCAACTGAAGTTTGACGACGAATGAGCGGCCGCCCCGTCAAGCGTTCCCTGACGCTGAAGGGGCACCGCACCTCTGTCTCGCTGGAAGATGAATTCTGGCGGGCGTTCCGCGCGGCGGCCGAGGACGAGGGCCGGACCCTAAATTCCCTCGCCGCCGAGATCGACGCTGGCCGGGGCGATGTCGGCCTCGCCTCGGCGATCCGCGTCTGGGTCTTGCAGCGGCTTCAGCGCCGCTCGGACGGATAGATCGACTCGCGGATCGTCCGCATGTCGATGCGTTCGAGCTTGGAACCCAGACGGCTCGGATAGGCCTGAACCGGCTTGGGCGTCAGCTGATAATCGAACAGCTCGTCGAGGCCATAGTATGTGCGGCGCAGGCCGAGTTTGAACATCCATTTTGCGGCCGTGTAGTGAACTCTGCGCCAATACCCCACCTGGGTGCGCCGTTTACGAATATACGACATAACATCAATCCAACTTGGCGGCCCCCACCGCTGCCGGAACTGATACCAAGTTTTGCGCAGTTTGCGCCGCAAATTTGCCCCAATCTGCTCCGCTATTTTGAGACCTGAAATCTTAATTATCTGTTATTGCAGTATTTTCATAAAATGCGTTGCCATAGTTTCCCCACATTTTGATTAAAGTGGCCGGTGGCGGCGGGCAAAATTGCTGCCGTTGGCGGAACAATCCCGAACACGGCCGCGAATTGTTCGTGACCGGCCCTAGCCGGCGGTCGAATCGCGGCGGGTCAGCCTGAGCCAGATTCCATC
>JAURFB010000044.1 GCA_030827165.1 Marivivens sp. | reverse complement strand
GGTCAATCAAGATGAGATCGAGGCGCTGGCGGCGCTGATGACCTATAAATGCGCCCTCGTCGAAGCGCCGCTTGGCGGTTCGAAGGGTGGCCTATGTATCGATCCGCGCGAATGGGACGAGCGCGAGCTTGAGCAGATCACCCGCCGCTTTGCCTATGAGCTGATCAAGCGCGACCTGATCAATCCCTCGCAGAACGTTCCGGCGCCCGACATGGGAACCGGCGAGCGCGAGATGGCCTGGATCGCCGATCAATACGCCCGCATGAACACCACGGATATCAATGCGCGGGCCTGTGTCACCGGCAAGCCGCTCAATTCGGGCGGCATTCAGGGCCGGATCGAGGCGACAGGGCGCGGGGTCCAGTTCGCGCTGCGCGAATTCTTCCGCCACCCCGAGGATATTGCCAAGGCAGGCATGACAGGTGGCCTCGATGGCAAGCGGGTGGTCGTGCAGGGCCTTGGCAACGTGGGCTATCACGCGGCTAAATTTCTGTCGGAAAAGGACGGTTGCAAGATCATCGGCATCATCGAACGCGACGGCGCGCTTTTTGATGAAGACGGTCTGGACGTCGAAGCGGTGTGCCAGTGGATGAACAAACACGGCGGGCTCGCAGGCTATCCCGATGCGACCCATCAGGCCGACGGCGGATCGGTGCTCGAAGCCGATTGTGACATCCTGATCCCCGCCGCAATGGAAGGTGTGATCAACCTCGGCAATGCCGACCGGATCAGGGCCGCGATGATCATCGAGGCGGCCAACGGCCCAGTGACGGCGGGCGCCGACGAGATCCTTCAGAAGAAGGGCATCGTGATTATCCTGGATATGTATGCCAACGCCGGCGGTGTGACCGTTTCCTATTTCGAATGGGTGAAGAACCTGAGCCACATCCGCTTTGGACGGATGCAGCGGCGGGCCGAAGAGGCCCGGACGCTGATGCTGGTGGAAGGGCTTGAGCGGCTCTCGGCTGACAAGGGCCTGGGCTGGACTCTGAGCCCCGGCTTCAAGCAGGCCTATCTGCGCGGTGCGGACGAGCTTGAACTGGTGAGGTCTGGCCTAGATGACACAATGCGGACGGCCTACCAATCCATGCGCGAGGTCTGGCATGGCCGCGCCGACGTCAAGGATCTTCGGACGGCAGCCTATATCGTCTCGATCAGCCGGGTTGCAGCGAGCTATCGGGCCAAGGGCCTCTAGGGGCATTCAATGGCCAAAGCCCCTGCCGCGCGCGGGGGCTTTTCGTTTTCGCAGGGAAAATGCCTTTTCTGTCGCGACTATCCTCAGGCGTGCCTTGTTCCCAGACCTGCCTCGGCCTATGTGAAGAGGCATGAAACGCTGGATCCCCTTTGTAAAAACCGGCCCCCTTGTGTCCGTCATTCGGCTTCAGGGGAGCATCAGCAACTCCTCCCGCGGCCTCGATGACATCAGCCTTGGCCCCGTCATTGAAAAAGCCTTCTCGCGCGGCAAGCCCGTGGCTGTCGCTCTCGAGATCAATTCTCCCGGCGGTTCGCCAGTTCAATCCTCTTTGATTGCCGCGCGTATCCGGCGGCTGGCGGAAGACAAAGGCATCCCGGTCTATGCTTTCGTCGAAGACGTGGCGGCATCGGGCGGCTACTGGCTTGCCTGTGCCGGCGACGAGATCTACGTCGATCGTGGCTCGATCATCGGCTCGATCGGAGTCATCTCGGCCAACTTTGGCGCGCACGAGCTTCTGGGCAAGCTCGGTGTAGAGCGGCGGGTTCACACCGCCGGACAATCCAAATCGATGCTTGATCCCTTCCTGCCCGAAAAGGCCACGGATGTGAAACGGCTCAAGGGCTGGCTCGAAGATCTGCACGCCTATTTCAAAGATTGGGTTCAATCCCGGCGCGGAGCCCGTCTCAGCCCCGAGGCCGATATTTTCACGGGCGAGGTCTGGGTCGGACAAAAGGGCGTTGATATTGGATTGGCCGACGGGATCGGCCATCTTGTTCCGACGATGAAGAAGAAACTCGGTAAAGAGGTTGTGTTCCGCCGCTATGGCCAGAGACTTTCCTTGGCACAGCGCCTTGGTGCCCGCCTCGCCGGAGAGGCCATGGGCGCTGTCGAAGAGCGCGCCGATTTCGCGCGGTTCGGTCTCTAGATGTTGATCAAGGGTATAACCCTTTTCCTGATCGCGATGGTCGTGCTCGGGATGTTTGGCAAGCTCCGCTTTCCAGGAATGACGTTGCGCCGCGATGCCAAATGCCCCCGATGCGGACGCCCCCGCATCGGCAAAGGGCCGTGCACCTGCGGCAAGGCCTGATCCATGATGGATTGGGGAATCGTACTGGCCAGCCTCGTGCTCCTGCTTCTGGCGGGCGATGCCTTGGTCAAGGGCGCCGTCAACATGTCCCTCCGCCTTGGCGTTCCTGCACTGATCGTTTCTCTGACGGTGGTGGCTTTCGGCACTTCGGCCCCCGAACTTCTGATCTCGGTCCGCGCCGCGCTTGATAACGCGCCAGGGATCGCGCTTGGCAATGTGGTCGGATCGAATACGGCGAATATCCTTCTGGTTCTCGGCCTCCCCGCCATCCTTGCCACGATGCGCATGGACGAATGCGAAACCCGCAAAAGCTATGTGCAAATGGTGCTGGCAAGCGTTCTTTTCATCGCGCTCTGTCTTGGCGGCGAACTGACCTGGACAAGCGGGGTGGTCCTGTTGATCGCCCTTTTCGCGATGCTCTCCTACGCCTTCCGCGAAGCCCGCCGACACAGGATTGTCAGCAATCTGGCCGACGCGGAGGAAGACATCGAAGGCGCGGACCCAGACATGTCGTGGCTCAAGGTCATTCTTCTGTTGGTTCTCGGCCTCATTGGCCTGCCGATCGGGGCGGGCCTGCTTGTCGACTCTTCGGTCAATATCGCGCGGGATTTCGGGATCAGCGAAACCGCGATCGGCCTGACGCTGGTTGCCGTAGGAACATCGCTTCCCGAGTTGGCGACAACAATGATGGCAGCCATTCGCCGGCAGGCCGACGTGGCCCTCGGCAACGTGATCGGTTCGAATATGTTCAACCTGCTTGGGATCATGGGCGTGGCCAGCCTTATTCACCCGATCCCGGTCGATCCAGGCTTCATCGAGTTTGATTTCTGGATCATGCTCGGCGCGTCGCTTCTGTTGATCCCGTTCGTCTTTTTTCGGAAGGACATCACGCGAGGTTGGGGCATCGCGCTGACCACGCTATACATTGGGTATATCTTCGCAGTTCTGGGATAAGGCGATGCAGCAGAAGCGGGCATTGGTAACAGGCGGTGGCGCTCGTCTCGGGCGGGCGATGGCGCTCTTTCTGGGTCAGTCGGGCTTTGATGTTGCGATCCACTATTCAAGCTCGCGCGACGGGGCCGAGGCCGTAGCAGCGGACATCCGGGCCTTGGGGCGCACTGCCGTGGCGCTGAAAGCCGACCTCCTTCAGGACGACGAGACAGAGGCGCTTCATGCCGCTGCGGTCGAAGCACTTGGCGGGCCGATCACCTGCCTCGTGAACAATGCCTCGATCTTTGAATACGACACGGTCGAAAGCGCGACGCGCGAAAGCTGGGATCGGCACATCGGATCGAACCTGCGCGCGCCCTTCGTTCTAACCCAAGCGGTGGCGCGAGCGATCCCCGATCCCCTTCGCGATGAAAGGGGCGAACCGGTCGCACAGGGATTGATCGTCAACATGGTCGACCAGCGGGTCCGCAAACTTACGCCCGACTTCATGACCTATACGATCGCCAAGATGGGCCTGTGGGCCCTTACCCAAACCTCGGCTCGGGCGCTGGCTCCCAAGATCAGAGTCAATGCCATCGGACCGGGACCGACGATGATCGGTCACCGCCAGTCTGAACAACACTTTGACAACCAGCGCAAAGCGACCGTTCTGGGGCGCGGTTCGAATCCCGAGGAAATCGTTGCGGCGCTTGGATATTTTCTGGCCGCGCCGGGGGTTACCGGACAGTTGATCTGTGTCGATGGCGGGCAGCATCTGGGATGGAAGACGCCCGATATACAGGGTGTGGAATAGCCGCTACTGAAAAGTTGTGCACCCGCGCTGCGCTTGCCCGAGACGTGGTAACGTTTCATCAATGATTTCAGTCCCTTGCCCTTCTGGAACTTTCTTGTTTAGGTTTTTCAGTATGTTGCAAATATGCCTAAATTTTAGGCACATTAACGAAGGGGGCGAAAAACAAGGAAAATTTCCGCCTGCCCAGATATTGCCCACGGAGTTATCCACAGAAATGGTGGATGCCTTTCCTCTTGCTCTACCCTTGTTAACATGTCAGCGCAGCGCAGAATCACGGAACGGCCGCGGATGACAGAAAACTCGCCCGATCAGCCCTCCGGCTACACCCGAATTCAGGGCTATCTACGTAACCTTGAAAGCGCGCCGGGCGTCTACCGGATGCTCGATGCCGAGAGCCGCGTTCTCTATGTAGGCAAGGCGCGGAACCTCAAGGCGCGTGTGTCGAACTATGCCCGCCCCGGCAATCAGTCCCCGCGTATCGCCCGGATGATCTCTGAGACCGCGTCGATGATGTTTCTCACGACACGGACAGAAACCGAGGCGCTCTTGCTTGAGCAAAACCTCATCAAGCAGCTTAAGCCGCGCTATAACGTGCTGCTGCGCGACGACAAGTCGTTCCCCAACATCCTCGTCAGCCGCGAGCACGCCTTTCCACAGATCAAGAAGCATCGCGGGGCAAAGAAGGAAAGGGGAGACTACTACGGTCCTTTTGCCAGCGCCGGCGCGGTCAATCGGACGCTAAACCAGCTTCAGAAGGTCTTTCTCCTTCGCAACTGCACGGACAGCCAGTTTGAAAGCCGCACGCGCCCGTGCCTCCTCTATCAGATCAAGCGCTGCTCGGCGCCCTGCGTGGGGAATATCTCCGAAGTGGATTATGCGGCGTCGGTCGCTGATGCCGCCGAATTTCTGGCGGGCAAGACCACCCGCATTCAAGAAACGCTTGCCGCAGAAATGGCCGAAGCCGCTGAAGCGATGGAATATGAACGCGCCGCCGCCCTGCGCGACCGGATTCGGGCTCTGACACAGGTGCAGACGGCCCAAGGGATCAACCCGCGCGGGGTTGCCGATGCCGACGTCATCGCGCTGCATATCGAAGGCGGACAAGCCTGTGTGCAGGTGTTCTTCATTCGCGGCCACCAGAATTGGGGCAACCACGATTTCTATCCGCGCATCTCGGGCGAGGAAGACGTGGCCGAGGTGATCGAGGCATTCGTGGGTCAGTTCTATTCCGACCGAGAACCGCCGAGGATGCTTCTTTTGTCGCACGGGCTTGAGGATCAGGAGTTGATGGCCGAGGCCTTAGGCGAGAAGGCAGGCCGCAAGGTCGAGATCAGCGTGCCTCAGCGGGGCGAGAAGGCCGACCTGGTGGGCCATGCCCTTCGCAACGCCCGCGAAAGCCTTGCTCGTCGGATGGCGGAAACCGCGACGCAATCAAGACTCATGCGGGGGCTCGCCGAGGCCTTCGATCTTGATGGGTCGCCCGCGCGGATCGAGGTTTATGACAACAGCCACATCCAGGGCGAACACGCGGTCGGCGCGATGATCGTCGCAGGGCCCGAAGGTTTTGAGAAGGGCCAGTATCGCAAGTTCAACATCAAGGACGAAAGCCTCTCCCCCGGCGACGATTTCGGGATGATGAAAGAGGTGCTGACCCGGCGCTTCAGCCGCCTTCTCAAGGAAGACCCTGACCGCGCCACGACCCAGTGGCCGGATGTCCTCTTGATCGACGGCGGGGCGGGTCAGGTTTCGGCCGTGATGGAGATATTGCGCGAGCTGGGCGTAGACGACATCCCCTGCGTCGGTGTGGCCAAGGGAATCGACCGCGATCAGGGCAAGGAGGAATTCTATCGCCCCGGTCAAAGGCCTTTTGCCTTGCCGCGCAACGATCCGATTCTCTATTTCATCCAGCGGATGCGCGACGAGGCGCACCGCTTTGTCATCGGCGCTCATCGGGCGAAGCGATCGAAGGGGATCGGCGCGACACCGCTCGACGACGTGCCGGGCGTCGGCGCCGCCCGCAAGCGCGCCCTTTTGGCCCATTTTGGCAGCGCCAAGGCCGTCAGCCGCGCAAATCTGGCAGACTTGAAGGCCGTCGAGGGCATTTCCGATGCGATGGCCGAAACGATCTATGGCTTTTTCCACGAACGCGGATAGGTTCGCGGCCTATGGAAAACGTCGCCGTGAGCGACTAGGTTCGACTCATGAAGTGGACCTTGCCAAATATCCTGACAACGCTGCGCATGCTGGCTGCGCCCGGCGTCGCTATCATGTTCCTCTATTTCCATCGCCCTTGGGCAGACTGGCTGGCGCTTGCGCTTTTTGTTGGCGCGGCGATAACCGATTATTTCGACGGCTACCTTGCCCGCCTGTGGAAGCAGGAATCAAAGTTTGGCGCCATGCTCGATCCGATTGCCGACAAGGCGATGGTGGTGATCGCGCTTGTCGTCATCACAGGTTTTTCGGGAATGAACCCGTGGATCCTTCTTCCCGCTACCCTGATCATTTTTCGCGAGGTCTTTGTCAGCGGCCTGCGTGAATTCCTTGGAGCGACGGCCAAGCTTCTCGCCGTGACCAAGCTCGCCAAGTGGAAAACCACCGCGCAGATGGTGGCGATCGCCGTTCTCTTCTTTGGCACCGGTCTCGATTTCATCGAGCGCGGCCGTGGCCCCACGGTCGGCGGCCTTGCCCCATTGTCCGAAGGGCCTGCCGGATGGGTAACGTTCTTCGGCATCGTCCTTCTCTGGATCGCCGCGCTGTTGACGCTGGTTACGGGCTGGGATTATTTCTCGAAATCGCTCCCTCACCTGAAGGACGCGGAATGATCGAGGTTCTCTATTTCGCTTGGGTCCGCGAACGGATCGGTATCCACCGCGAGCGGATCGAAACCGGGGCGACCACTGTGGCCGAACTTGTCGAGGAATTGAGCGGCCGAGAGGATCGCTATGCCGCCGCTTTTGAAGACCGGCGGGCGCTGCGCGTGGCGATTGATCAAGAGCTCACCGATTTCAATGCCTCGCTGAAGGGCGCGCGCGAAGTCGCCTTTTTTCCGCCGATGACGGGCGGCTGATGACGGTCCGTGTCGATCCGGCCCGGTTCGATCCCGGCGCAGAACTCAATGCCTTTTCCGGGGGCGTGGGCAATGCCGGTGCAGTGGTGAGCTTTACCGGCGTCGTGCGCGACGTCGAAGGCAGCCTCAGCGCCATGGAAATCGAGCACTATCCGGGCATGACGGAAAAAGCGATCGCCACCATCGTTGACGAGGCAAGGTCGCGTTGGTCGCTGGCGGATGTCCTGGTGATTCACCGCTACGGACGGCTTGAGGCGGGCGAGATGATCATGATGGTCGCCACCGCCTCGCGGCATCGGGTCGATGCCTTTCAGGCGGCGGAATTCCTGATGGATTACCTCAAAAGCCGGGCGCCCTTCTGGAAGAAAGAACTGAAGCGCGCGGGGGCGGAGTGGGTCGAAGCCCGCGACGAGGATGAAAAGGCGCTTGATCGCTGGTGATCAAACCTCGCCGTGGCGCGGGCAGGAAATCAGGTGATCGTTGACCATGCCCACCGCCTGCATCCAGGCATAGACGATCGTCGGCCCGCAGAACTTGAAGCCGGCTTTCTTGAGGTCCTTTGAGACGCGCTCCGAAAGGGGGGTGAAGGCTGGCACCTCGGTCAGGCCGGCCCAGCGATTCACGATCGGCGCACCGCCCACATAGCCCCAGCAGAAATCCGCAAAGTCGGGGATCGCAAGATAGGCGCGGGCATTGCCGATGGTCGCCTCGATCTTGGCGCGCGAGCGGATGATGCCGGGATCAAGCAAAAGGCGGTCAACCTCGGCCTCGCCCCATCCGGCGATCACTTCGGGATCGAATCCTTCAAAGGCGGCGCGGAAATTTTCGCGCTTCTTGAGGATCGTGATCCACGAAAGCCCGGCTTGAAAACCGTCGAGAATGAGCTTCTCCCAAAGCGCACGGCTGTCATATTCCGGCACGCCCCATTCGGTATCGTGATAATCGATGTAAATCTCTTCGGGCCCCGCCCAGCCGCATCGCGCCATATCGCTCCTCCACGATTTGACACTAGAGAATTCAAGAGGGCAGGCAATTGTTTACCGGCGGTTAGGGGCGATCGGCGATCATGGCGTCGATCAGTCCGGGTGATGCCATGCATTTTGTTCGACAGGAAATACTGGAGCCCGCCGATGGAAGCGCCGGGTATCTTCGTGATCGGTCTGTTGTCTATGCCCGAAGGGGGGCCGGCTCTGCCGCTGCGGCCGCAATCTACGCGGGTCGCGCCGCCCTCGAATACCAACCGGTCTATGCGACGGGGGAAGAGGTCAATCTCGCCTTCTACGAGGCGCGGCTGATCTTGCACGACGACTTTGGCCGACGAATTCCGCGCGCCGCGTATGCCGAGGCAGCGGTAGAGGGCGAGCTGGGCCGCGATATCAATACCGTGGCCCTGAAAATGGGCATTGCTACATTGGCCGCCCGGCCCGATCTGCGCCTGAAGGTCCCGATGTCGGCGCGCGCGCTTGCCGACAGCCGATGGCGATACGCGCTGGAAGAAGGTCTGGCTGTCAGCCCCTATCTTGGCGAGCGCCTGATCCTCGAGATTGACGAGCCCTCCGCAATGGCCCTGCACGATGCTGTCCGTCGGTTCATGACTGAAATGCAGTGTCAGGGGGTTGCCTTTTCCTTGGGCTGCTTTGGATCGGGTCAGACAAATTTTCAAACCCTGCGCCGGTTTCACTTTGACCTCGCCTCACTCGATCCCGACTTCGTACGCGAGATCGGGATAGAGGCTGATAATCAAGTCGTCGTCGGGGCACTTGTTTCCGTGGCGCAGCAGTTTGACATGTTTACCGTCGCCCCCGGCGTTTCGACCCCGGAAGAGGCAAGCTGCCTGATGGGGCTTGGTGTCGATTGCATGACAGGGCGGTTTTTCGGTCCGCCGCTGGCGCGACTGTGACCCAAACGCAATGCTGCAAGTGCGAAGGGCGGCCTGCGCCCATTCGGATTGCTCTGCATGGCAAGACTCCGTAAACAGGCCTCGATCGCGGGTTGGCCCCGTCTGGCAGATCAGGACGCCCTCCCGCCTTGGCTTGGATAGGAGAGGATTTCCGTATGACCAACGTCGTTATTGCCTCCGCGGCCCGCACCGCCGTGGGCAGCTTCACCGGCGCTTTTTCCAATACACCCGCGCACGAGCTTGGCGCCGCCGTGCTCGAGGCCGTGGTTGCCCGCGCGGGCATCGAGAAGGGCGAGGTCAGTGAAACGATCCTCGGTCAGGTTCTCACGGCTGGCCAGGGTCAGAATCCGGCCCGTCAGGCGCATATCCGCGCCGGCCTTCCGATCGAAAGCGCCGCGTGGGGCATCAATCAGGTCTGTGGCTCGGGCTTGCGCGCCGTGGCGCTCGCTGCCCAGCATATCCAACTGGGCGATGCCGCAATCGTCGCCGCAGGCGGCCAGGAGAATATGTCGCTTTCGACCCATTGCGCCCACCTGCGCGCAGGCGTGAAGATGGGCGATGTGAGCTATATCGACACGATGATCCGCGATGGTCTGTGGGATGCCTTCAACGGCTACCACATGGGCCAGACGGCCGAAAACGTCGCCAATCAATGGCAGATCAGCCGTGAAATGCAGGACGAATTCGCCTTGGCCAGCCAGAATAAGGCCGAAGTCGCGCAGAAGGCCGGACGCTTCGCTGACGAGATAGCAGCCTTCACTGTCAAGACCCGCAAGGGCGACATCGTTGTCGACGCCGACGAATACATCCGCTACGGCGCGACCCTTGACGCCATGCAAAAGTTGCGCCCGGCCTTCGCCAAGGATGGCTCTGTGACCGCGGCCAACGCCTCGGGCCTCAACGACGGTGCCGCCGCCGCACTGATGATGACCGACAAGGAAGCCGAGCGCCGCGGTATCGAACCGCTCGCCCGGATCGTCTCGTATGCGACCGCTGGTCTGGATCCGGCGATCATGGGCGTGGGTCCGGTCATGGCCTCGCGCAAGGCGTTGGAGAAAGCGGGCTGGAAGGCCAGCGGTCTTGATCTTGTCGAGGCCAACGAGGCCTTCGCCGCGCAGGCCTGCGCTGTGAACAAGGACATGGGCTGGGATCCGGCGATCGTCAACGTGAACGGCGGCGCCATCGCCATCGGCCACCCGATCGGGGCCTCGGGCGCCCGCGTCCTCAACACCTTGCTGTTCGAGATGAAGCGCCGCGGCGCCAAGCGCGGCCTTGCCACGCTTTGCATCGGGGGTGGCATGGGAGTCGCCATGTGCCTCGAGCGTCCGTAAGAACGCCCTGAATGCGGCGTCGCAGCGTAATTTTATTGCGCTGTGACATCCACCACGATAATTTAATTTCGCTGAGAATTTGAAGGAGAATTGCCATGTCTCGCGTTGCATTGGTTACCGGAGGATCGCGGGGCATCGGCGCCGCAATCTCGATTGCGCTGAAAAATGCGGGCTACACCGTCGCCGCCAACTATGCCGGCAATGATGAAGCCGCTGCCGCCTTTACCGCGGAAACCGGCATCAAGACCTACAAGTGGTCGGTCGCCGACTATGATGCCTGCGCCGCCGGCGTTGCCGCGGTCGAGGCCGATCTCGGCCCGGTCGAGATCCTAGTGAACAACGCCGGCATCACCCGCGATGCGATGTTCCACAAGATGACCCCACAGCAGTGGAAAGAGGTCATCGACACCAACCTGTCGGGCGTTTTCAACATGACCCATCCGCTCTGGTCGGGGATGCGCGATCGCAAGTTTGGCCGCGTGATCAACATCTCGTCGATCAACGGCCAGAAAGGTCAGGCCGGTCAGGCCAATTATTCGGCCGCCAAGGCTGGCGATCTTGGTATGACCAAGGCGCTGGCGCAGGAAGGCGCACGCGCCGGCATCACCGTTAATGCGATTTGCCCGGGCTACATCGGCACCGAGATGGTTCGCGCCATCGACGAGAAGGTGCTCAATGAGCGCATTATCCCGCAGATCCCCGTCGGTCGCCTTGGCGAGCCGGAAGAAATCGCACGGATCGTCGCCTTTCTTGCCTCGGATGATGCGGGCTTCATCACCGGTTCGACGATTTCTGCGAACGGCGGGCAGTTCTTCGTCTGACGACGATTGCGCCCTTGCGAAAGCAAGCTACAAGGGTCGGGTTTTCCCGGCCCTTTTCCTTTCGGAGGCTCCATGACCCGTTCGAAGGCCACCCTCGTCGGATTTGCCGCCGTGATCTTGTGGTCTTCGCTGGCGCTCCTGACCGTCGGCAGCGCGCCGGTGCCGCCACTGATGCTTAATGCGATCTGCTTCGGGATCGGGGGGCTTGTGGGGCTGATCTGGCTCGCGCTTAGTGGCGAGATTGGCGCGCTTGGGAAGGTTCCGCTCAAGGTCTATCTCATTGGGACAGCGGGCCTGTTCGGCTATCACTTCTTCTATTTCTCCGCCCTCAGAATGGCGCCGGCCGCCGAGGCGGGGTTGATCGCCTATCTATGGCCGCTCTTGATCGTACTCATGTCGGCGCTCTTGCCGGGAGAAAAGCTACGGCGTGGCCACGTCGCCGGGGCGCTTCTCGGCTTTGCAGGAGCGGCGGTGATCTTGATGGGCAAGCGAACAACGGGCGTTGACGGCGCTATGCTGGGCTATGCGCTGGCCCTCGTCTGCGCCTTCACATGGTCGGGCTATTCGATCCTCTCGCGCGGCTTCGGCGCGGTGCCGACCGGCTCGGTTGCGGTCTTCTGCCTTGCGACCGCCGCACTCTCGGCCGCGGCGCATCTGCGATTTGAAACGGCGGCCTGGCCCCACGGCGCACTTGGCTGGCTTTCGGTCATCGGCCTTGGCCTTGGGCCGGTGGGCCTTGCCTTCTATGTCTGGGACATCGGCGTGAAAAAAGGCGACATCCAGCTTCTGGGTGTCGCCTCCTATGCAGCGCCGGTTCTCTCGACGCTGATTCTGGTATCAGCCGGGGTTGCCGCCCCAAGCTGGGGCCTTCTGGCCGCCGCCATCTTGATAACGGCAGGGGCATCTCTGGCCGCGCGGGCCAGCCGTCCGGCGCGCGGGTCAGCCTGAAATCAGGCCGAAAGGCGGGCGATTTCCTCTTTGATCTGAAGCTTCTGCTTTTTCAGCTTGGCAATCTCAAGGTCGTCCGCCGAGAGGGTGCGCTGCGCCGCTTCTACCGCATCCGAGAGAGTTTGGTGCTTCTTCTTAAGCTCATTCAGATGCGAACTCATGGTCATGGGAGTCTCCTCTCTTGGTTGGGTCACTATCAGTCGAGCACAACTTTCCCCGTCTGTCACGCGGCGTATCGGCGATCAGCGGGAACCGGCAGTCTCGAGCCCAATCCTGAACGGCAGGTTAATGCCGGATAGGGAGAGGCTTGCCATCCCGCAGGATTGCCCGCGCTTCGGCGGTGTAGTCGTCCCTATCCTTGACATGGGTAGGTCCGGCATGAAGCACAAGGGGCGGCGCAAGGTGAAACCCGGCGCGGCCTCCCTTGCGCGCTTGCAGGAGAAAAAGCTTGGGCGCGCGGTTCTCTCGGGGGGAGAGTGACCGGACGATGATCGACCCAATCCGACCCTCGCAGGCGGCCAAGGCTTCGGGCAACCTTTCGATTCTTTGGATCATCGTCAGGGTGCCCTTCGGTCGCAACCTCCGCGCAGCCACGTCGATCCAGTCGGCGAGCGGCGTGTTTCCACCAAGCGCCAAATCACGCCCGCCATCCGCCGAGGCGGTTGAGGCCCCGCGGTCGAAATAGGGTGGGTTCATCAAGATGTGATGCCAATGACGCTGGCGCAGATCGGCGGGCAGGGCGCGTAGATCAGCCTCGAAGACCTCAAGGACAAGGCCGTTCTCGTCAGCATTGCGCCGCGCCAGAGCGGCATAATCGGTTTGCAGTTCAACGCCGGTCAGGTTCAACCCTTCTACACGAGCTCCAAGGCACAGGATCGCCGCGCCCGCCCCACATCCAAGTTCAAGGACGTCCTGCCCGGCCACGGCAGGGACAGCGGCCGCCAGAAGAACCGGATCGACCCCGGCGCGATACCCCTCTCTTGGCTGCCAAAGGTGGATCCTGCCGCCAAGGAATTCGTCGCAGGTCAACGCTTCGCTCACGAAAGCCCCTTGAACCCGTTATCGGACAGAACGATCCGCGCTTCGTCCAGATCAGCATCCAGCACCATGAGGCGCCTTGGAAAAATACCGATGCTTCCTTCCAGGACGCTCATGTTTACGTCCATTTCAAAGCAGTCTATATCCTCGCCGTCCAGAAGGGCTTTGGCGAAAGCGATGTCTGCCGGGTTGTTGCTACGCAGAAGTTCCTTCATGGTCAAAGACCTAAGTGGTTGACCCCTCTTTGTCTATCATACTGACGGAGCCGTTATGAGCCTAGATCTCGCAGCAACCAAACCTCACGAGCGCCTGGCCGAAGCGCTGGCCGGGGATTTGGGCCGCGTGAATGCGATGATCCGCGAGCGCATGGCCTCAGAGCACGCGCCGCGCATTCCCGAGGTGACAGCGAATCTGATCGAGGCCGGCGGCAAGCGCCTGCGCCCGATGTTGACCCTCGCCGCCGCGCGGATGTGCGGCTATGACGGGCCTTTCCATATCCATCTGGCGGCAACGGTCGAGTTTATCCACACCGCGACGCTGCTGCACGACGATGTGGTGGATGAAAGCACCCTGCGCCGGGGCCGCCCGACAGCCAATCTTCTGTGGGACAATACCTCGAGCGTTCTGGTCGGGGATTACCTCTTCGCCCGCTCCTTCCAACTCATGGTCGAAACCGGCTCGCTTCGTGTGCTTGACATCCTCGCCAATGCGGCGGCGACGATCGCCGAGGGCGAAGTCCTCCAGCTGACCGCCGCGCGCAATCTTGGCACCACGGAGGAGACATATCTCAAGGTTGTCCGTGGCAAGACCGCGGCGCTGTTTTCGGCGGCGACAGAGGTCGGCGGTGTGATCGCCGGAATGGACGAAGAGACTGTGCGCGCCCTTTACGCCTATGGCGACGCACTGGGCGTGGCGTTCCAGATGGTCGACGATGTGCTCGACTATGGCGGCACCTCGGCTATCGGTAAGAACATCGGCGACGACTTCCGCGAGCGGAAGCTGACCCTGCCGGTGATCAAGGCGGTGGCCAAGGCCGACGTCGACGAGCGCGCGTTCTGGGTTCGCACGATCGAGAAGGGCCAGCAGAACGACGGCGATCTGGAAAGGGCACTTGCGATCCTCGCACGTCATGGCACGGTCGAAGCGGCGCGGCAGGAAGCGATTTCCTGGGTCGCCAAAGCCAAGGACGAGATGGCCAAGCTTCCAGAGCATCCGCTGCGCGATATGCTGATCGATCTTGCCGACTATGTCGTCGAGCGGATCAACTAACCGCGCCGACGGCAATCCACCAATCAAGACAAGAGCGACGGATCGCAGCGGCTGCGGCTTCAGCAAGCGCCGTGTTTTCAAAGAGGCCGAAACAGGTGCTCCCCGATCCCGACATCCGAGCAAATGCGCAGCCGTGTTGCGCCTCGATAGCCGCATTTAGCGCGCGGATCGGCGCAAAATCTGCCGCCGCTTGTTCAAGATCGTTCCGTGTGAGCCGGAGCCAGCCGGTGAGATCAACCAGACTGGCAAAGCCTGCGGGCATTTCGGGCATCGGCGGGTTGTTGATGCTGCCGCTGGCGGCGAGCGCCGCAAAGATCGGGCCGGTGGGAGTTTCCACCCGCGGATTGACGAGGAGCATCGAGAACGATGGCAATGCCGGAGCTGGCGACAGACTTTCGCCAATCCCGCGCATCACCATCGCCTTGGGTGCGGCGAGGCAAACCGGAACATCGGCCCCCAGTTCGGCGGCCTTGATGGCTTCGGGCAGAGGCAGATCCCAAAGCTGCGAAAGGCCGCGAAGCGTCGCCGCGGCATCAGCCGAGCCGCCGCCGATTCCGGCGCCATGCGGCAGATGCTTTTCAAGGGTGATCCGCGCGCCTTTCGACAGGCTGAGGTGCCGCGCTGCCCTCAGGCAGAGGTTGCGCTCGTCGGTCGGGACGCCCTCGGCCATAGGGCCGCGGACCTCAAGGCCAAGATCCTCTGCGGGAGCAAAGCTCAGGCGGTCGCCGATATCAGGAAACACGACGAGGCTTTCAAGAAGGTGAAAGCCGTCCGACCGGCGGCCCGTGACGTGAAGCGTCAGGTTGACCTTGGCTGGCGCGAAGGCCTCAACGGTCATCACGCGGCACCGCGAGGGGCGGGGCGCCCTCTTCCTCGAGAACCTTGTCGAGCCCCTTGGCAAGCTTGGCGCGGATCCGGATGGCATCTTTTTCTTCGGGGCCAAATGACAGCGCCCGCTGCCACTGGAACCGCGCTTCGGCTTCGCGACCGACTGCCCAGAGCACATCGCCCAGATGGTCGCTCACGATTGGATCGAGGGGCTCCAGCTCGGCGGCGCGGACCATGTGGACAATGGCTTCATCATAGCGGCCAAGTCGGTAAAGCACCCAGGCGAGGCTATCGACGATGGCGCCGCTGTCGGGCTGACCGGCGACGGCGCGTTCGATCATGCCGAGCGCTTCGTCCAGCTTTTCACGCCGTTCAACCAGCGAATAGCCAAGGTAATTGAGGATCGAAGGATGATCCGGCTGCAAAACCAGCGCCGCGCGAAAATCGGCCTCGGCATCGGCCCAGTTGCCCATGCGCTCGGACGTGATCCCGCGCGTATAGAGGATAATCCAGCGCATCGGATCGTTCGGCCCATAGGCGGCCAGCGCGCGGGTATAGGCCGCGTTGGCATTGGCCCAATCATTGCCCCGCCGAAGCATATCCCCAAGGGTCGCCAACGCATCAGGCAATTCACCGCTGTTGCGGATGAGAGCGTTCAAGACTTCGATGGCCGTGTCGGTGCGCCCGGCGCTGTCAAGGGCCGCCGCTCGGCCGAGTTCGGCCTTGAAATAGACGGGATCGTCCTTGGATATCTTGGCATAGGTCTCGGTGGCTTCGTCATAACGACCCAACGCCTCCAGAAGGCTGGCCGAGAGGATGATCGCTTCGCTATGGGCCGGATCAAGCGCTTCGGCGGCGCGGGAGTAGAGCAGGGTGTAATCGTTGTCGGCATCGCCTTCTATTGCGGCGGCAACCGAGAAAAAGACCTCGGCCATCCCCTGCACCGGGCTCGATACGAAATCGAAACGAAGGGCCTCGCCGGAGTCCAGCCGGGCAATCTTGTCGAGGAAGACCGGATCGCTTGTCCAACCGGCAAAGTTCTGAAGAAGGGCAATGGCCTCGTCTTTTCTGCCGAGTTGGCTCAGGATTTCTGCCCGCGCAAGCGCGGCTCGGCGCGTAGGCTGCATCCCTTGTTCGGGAGGCAGGGAAAGGATCGCGTCGGCGCCTTCGAAATCCCCGACCGACGCTAGCGCAAGCGCCTTGTGATAGAGCCCGAAGGCGCGCAGACCGGGCGAATCGGTGACTTCGTCAAAGCTTTGGACCGCACGGGTCATCCGCCCGCGGCCGACAAAGGACCAGGCCTGCGCCAAACCATCGACCAAGGGGCCGACGCCCTGGCCCTGCTCAAGCAAGGCAAAAATCCGCTGCCAGTCGGTGCTTTTGGCCGCGTGGACCATTGCAATGAAATTGGCGGTCTGGCTGTCGATACCGATCGCGATCATCCTGTCGGCAAGCGCGAAGGCACGGTCAATGTCGGCAAGCGCGAAATGGGCGCGAAGCGCTTCTTCGAGAAGCACCGGGTTTTGCGGGTCGTCAATCAGCGCGCGATCCAGATAGGCCGCAGAGAGGGCGAAATCATAGTCCATGATCGCCGTTCGGGCCGCCAGATAGGCGCCCGCGTCAGGATCGGCAACAACCGGACCGGCGGCAGCGATGGCCATCGCAGAGGCAGAGACTAAACGGCGGAAACTCTTCACGTCTGACCAGACTTTCGTTGGCGGGAAATTGCATGATCACCCTAGAGAACCACGCCCCCAGCCGCAATCGCAGGCAGGACACGAGTTGGTGCTTGGAGGAAAAAGGGGGGCCGAAGCCCCCCGATCTCACATATTGGGATAATTGGGTCCGTCGCCACCCTGTGGGGTCGTCCAGTTGATGTTCTGGGATGGATCCTTGATGTCGCAGGTCTTGCAGTGAACGCAGTTCTGGAAGTTGATGACAAAGCGCGGATCTTTGCCCTCTTCCTCGATCACCTCATAAACACCGGCCGGACAATAACGCTGGGCGGGTTCGGCGTATTTCGGCAGGTTGACCGAAATCGGGATCGCGGGATCCTTGAGCCTCAGGTGGCAGGGCTGGCTTTCCTCGTGATTGGTCATCGAGAAGCTGACATTGGTCAGCCGGTCAAAGCTCAGCTTGCCATCGGGCTTGGGGTAATCGATCGGCTTGTGCTTGCTGGCCTCTTCGGTCGCCGCGGCGTCGGATTTGCCGTGGCGCAGCGTGCCCAGAAGCGACAGGCCAAAGAGATTGTTGGTCCACATATCAAGGCCGCCCACGCCCAACGAGGTCAGAAGGCCGTATTTCGACCAGAGCGGCTTGACGTTGCGCACGCGCCGCAGGTCTTTGCCGACCGGGCCCGCCTTGAGCGCGGCGTAGTATTCCATCAGCGTGTCGCCGCCCCGGCCCGCCTTGATCGCCGCATGGGCGGCTTCGGCGGCCTCGATGCCGGAATGCATGGCGTTATGGTTGCCCTTGATGCGCGGGACATTCACGAGGCCGGCCGAACAGCCAAGAAGGCAGCCGCCGGGGAAGGCCGTTTGCGGGACAGATTGCCAGCCGCCTTCGCTGATCGCGCGCGCGCCATAGGCCACGCGCTTGCCGCCCTTGAGAAGCTCGGCCACCATCGGGTGATGCTTGAACCGCTGAAACTCCATATAGGGGAACAGGTAGGGGTTGGCATAGTTCAGGTGGACGACGAAACCGACGTAAACCTGATTGTTTTCAATGTGATAGATGAACGATCCGCCGCCGGCGTTCGAACCGAGGGGCCAGCCCATGGTGTGGGTGACGGTGCCCTCGCGGTGCTTGGCGGGGTCGATCTCCCAGATCTCTTTCATGCCGAGGCCGAATTTCTGCGAACATTGGCCCTTGGAGAGGTTGTATTTCGCCATCACCTCTTTCGAGAGGCTGCCGCGCACGCCTTCGGAGAGGAAGACATACTTGCCGCGCAGTTCCATGCCCGGCTCATAATTCGGCCCCATGCTGCCATCGGCTTCCTTGCCAAACTCGCCCGCAATCACGCCAACCACTTCGCCGTTTTCGCCGTAGACGAGTTCTGAGCAGGCCATGCCGGGGAAGATCTCGACACCCATCGCCTCGGCCTGCTCGGCCATCCAGCGGGTGACGTTGGCCATCGAAACGATGTAATTGCCGTGGTTGTTCATCAAGGGCGGCATCGCGAAATTCGGGATGCGCATCGAGCCCTCGGCGCCGAGCATATAGAAATTGTCTTCCTTCACCTCGGTCTTGATCGGGGCACCCTTGGCCTTCCAGTCGGGCATCAGCCGGTCGAGGCCCGAGGTATCAAGAACCGCGCCCGAAAGGATATGCGCGCCAACCTCGGATCCCTTTTCAAGGACAACCACATTGAGATCGGCATCAAGCTGCTTGAGCCGAATCGCGGCGGAAAGGCCGGCAGGCCCCGCACCAACGATGACGACGTCATAATCCATTGCTTCGCGTTCGATTTCGGACATCTCTAATTCCTTGCTTCGCAGACGGGCGCGCCCGGGTAACAATCTTGCGCTCGGGGTTACCTGAACTGCCCGATCAGGGCAATCGTGACACGACGGATTTTGCGCCGCGCGCGACCTTTGTTTTCATTGATTTCGCTAGTTGCCCTTGACGAGCCATCGGCGGTTCAGGTTATGAACGTCCGGTTGACAGAATGACTGCCGCAAGGGACGACAAATGGAAAAGATCCCCCTGACACGCGCCGGGTTTGAAAAGCTTGAGGCCGAGCTGCGCCATTTCAAGAGCGTCGAGCGCCCCGCCATCATCCAGGCGATCGCCGAGGCGCGCGCACATGGCGATTTGTCGGAGAATGCCGAATACCATTCCGCCAAGGAAAAGCAGTCGTTCATCGAAGGCCGCATCAAAGAGCTTGAGGGCGTGATTTCGCTTGCCGACGTGATCGACCTCACCAAACTTTCGGGAACGGTCAAGTTTGGCGCGACGGTGAAGATCGTTGATGAGGACACCGACGAAGAAAAGACCTATCAGATCGTCGGGGAATACGAAGCCGATATCGAAAATGGCCGCCTCAACGTCAAATCGCCCTTGGCCCGTGCGCTGATCGGCAAGGACGAGGGCGACAGCATCGAGGTCCGCACGCCGGGCGGTGATCGCGGTTACGAAATCCTCAAAGTCAGCTATATTTAGACAAACCAGACCGAGCTCAGGGACATTTGATGGCAGAGCGCCAAACCCAAACCCATTCCGATTCTCGACCCGGCCCGTTTTCCGGCAAGGAACACGTGCGGATCTCAGGGACCGAAGCTGTCGCGCTGATCGCTAGTCTGGTTTGGCTGGGAGGCATCGGCCTTTTCTTTCTGCTCGCGCCTGCCGACCAAACCGGCCTCGATTCCTTGCGGTTCATCCTGACGCTGATGGTCGTCTTCCTGCCGGTGGCAATCATCTGGGTCGCTGCGGTTTCGGCACGGTCTGCGCGGATCGTTCGCGAGGAATCCCAACGCCTTCAGGTCGCCGTCGAGGCCCTTCGCAAGAGCTATATTGCGGATCAGAAGGGGCGGCCAAGCGGCACGCTTCAACCCAGTGTCGAGCGCAGGCTGGCCGAGATCGCCCAGACCGCGCGGCAGACGGAAGTGGCGCTCACCACATTTACCAGTCATCGCGACAGCAACCGCAAGCCTGTTTCGCCTGAACCCGCCCCCGAGGACGATCAGCCGAGCCTCGCCCTTGGTACCATGGTCGAGGAAATCGAGCCGCCGCTCGAAACCGGTGATCTCATCCGTGCGCTGAATTTCCCCGACACCGAAAGTGACGAGGTTGGCTTTTCGGCGCTCCGGCGCGCGTTGCGCGATCGGCAGGCGCGGCAGTTGGTTCAGGCCAGTCAGGATATCCTGACCCTTCTGTCGCAGGACGGGATCTATATGGACGACATGACGCCCGATCGCGTGCGCCCCGAATTCTGGCGCCGCTTTGCCAAGGGCGAAAGGGGGCGGGTTATCGCCGGCCTAGGAGGCATCCGTGACAGATCGAGCCTTGCGCTGACCGCCGGGCGGATGCGCGAGGACACAATCTTCCGAGATGCCACGCACCATTTTCTGCGCAAGTTCGATCAGATGCTTGTCGGGTTGGAGTCCAAGGCCTCGGACGCCGAACTGGTCGATCTGGCCGAAACCCGCACCGCGCGGGCGTTCATGCTCCTTGGCCGTGTGGCGGGAACGTTTGACTAGGGATCAGGCGACGCGCCGGATCATGGTCGTCGTGCACGCAAAGCCGAAGACATGGCGCATAATACCCATGTCGAGCCGTGTCACGGCGACAAAGCCCATTCGCTCGTAAAGCGCCCGCGCCCTATGATTGTCGCCGGCGACCTCCAGCCGCACTTCGGCATAGCCCCGCCTCCGGGCCTCGTCGAAAATTGCGTGAAGAAGCGCCGTTCCGACACCGTGGCCTCTTGCCGACGGCGCAACGGCAAGACCGTCGATCAAGAACCTCTCGTTATCGGTGTCGCTAATGAGAAGAGCCATCAAAACGGCCCGCCAAAGCGCGCCGACCAGACCATAGACCGCCGCCATGTCGCGCAGGCGGCCATTGACCAGTGCGCCCTCAAAGGTCTTGAAACCGGCAATCCCGATCAGACGGCCGCCCGGATCGTGGGCGCAAATGGCATGTTCCAGCCCAAGCGCCCTCTCCACATAGGCCGTCGCTCTGTGTTCAGGGCCCATGACCAGGCCCAGTTTGTCGCCAAAGGCCGACCAGTAAAGCTGCGCGGCATGGGCTCTGTCGTGGTGTTGAACGCCGCGGGTTATGTTCATGAGTGCCGGTCCTGATCTTGCTTGCAGAATGACCGCAAACCGCATGGATTGC